>SKQX01000273.1 GCA_007118795.1 Thermoflexales bacterium
AATGGCTGCAGATTGTGGTTCTCTGCATACTGGTTGGCGAGCATCTCCTCGAGGGAACCGATGGGGCTTCGGTGCGCGCGGACTCGTGCCGGACGGGCCGACGTCTCCGCTGGTTGGTAATCGCGCTGCTTGGGGTGGGGTTCTTTCAGGCCGGCGTAGGGATCTGGCAATTCGCCTTACGCGGTGAGGGTCCCGAGCACTTCGCCATCCTGGGCGGCGATCTCTTCCGGGCCTACGGTACCTTCGAGCAGCCGAACCCATACGCCGGATACCTGGGGCTGATCGCGTTTCTGGCTCTGGGCATCACGGCTGATGCCATTCGCGTCCGGCTGACCGGCGGAGACCATGGTATGCTCCACCTGGACCAAAGCCGCGACTCGTGGGCCGAACCCCCAAGTGGGTTACCTACCGGTGTTGCTCTCACGATCTTCGCCGGAGGTGTCGGATTGGTCATGCTCGTTGCTTTGGGTGCTTCGTGGAGCCGGGGGGCTTGGATGGGTTTTGGAGCCGCGACATTGGCGGTTGCTGTCAGCCTTCCCCGGAGGGCCCGCTGGGGGCTTCTTCTGGCGATAGCCATCGTCGCTCTTGGCTTTGGGCTGTACACCTCCGGCAGATTACCGTCCTCCCTCACTGCCCGCCTGACGAGCTTCGTGCGGGATGTCCGGCTGGAAGACGTGCGCGGGGTGGCCATCGGCGACGCGAACTACGCCGTCATCGAACGCATGGCGCATTGGCAGGCGGCCCTGTCGATGTTCCGGCACAACCTATGGCTCGGGGTCGGATTTGGTGGCTACGAGGCGGTCTACAGCAGGTTCGCTCTCATCAACTGGCCCATTGCCCTCGGGCATGCCCACAACATATACTTGAATCTAGCTGCCGAGACCGGAGTGATCGGGTTGGTCGCTTACCTGTTTCTCTGGCTTGTGATCTTCCGGCAGACGTGGCGTGTGACTCGCCGTGCCCATGGCCTCAGTCGCGGTCTTGCTGTTGGCCTCCTTGGCGCGTGGACGCACCTGAGTGTTCATCACCTCCTGGACAATGTCTACGTCAACAACGCTCATCTGTCGATTGGTGTGCTATTCGGGATCTTGGTCTTCATCTTCCAGGTGAGTTGTGAGATGACAACAGCTTATGATCGCTAAATTAGAGATGTCGTTAAGAAACAATCGCAAGGAGGCTATACGCTTCCTCAAGTTCTCCGTGGTGGGGTCCGTGGGAACCGTCATCGACTTCGGAATCCTCAACCTCCTTGTACAGCTGGCGGCCTTCGGCAAGGTACCGGCCAATAGCGTGTCCTTCACAGTAGCCGTGATCTGCAACTACATCGGAAACCGACTCTGGGTCTACCCGGATACCAAGCAGGAGTCTCTCCTGACCCAGTTTGGCCAGTTCCTCCTCGTCAACGTGGTCGGTCTTGCGCTGAACACTGCGATCTTCTATGGCTCGGATCGATGGCTCTTGGGCACAGCGGGTCTCTTCGCTGAGCCCGTTGGCACCCTGGCCCTTTCTTTGGGGATCCCCCACTTCGACATCGCATACAACGGTGCCAAGGTCTTTGCGACAGCCATAGTCCTCTTCTGGAACTTCTTTGCCAATCGCGTCTGGACGTTCGGAGACGTCGACTGATGCCTCGATTCGTTTTCAGGACCGGTGTCCAGCGCCTCGATCGGACGGACGAGGATTCGGCGCCCTAGGGGAGCCCGGTTCCCCCAGCTATGCGTGTCGGCGTGGATTATACATCTGCAGTTCGCCAACGGGCTGGCATCGGCCGCTACACCCGCGAGTTGGTGGCTGCGCTTCTGTCTGTGGACGATGTTCATCAATACACGGTCTTCGCTGCCACGGGAGGGCTGGAGTCGAGGGACTGGCGCTCTGGGATCGACCGGGCGGGAGTCCAGGTGCGTGCCCTGCCGATCACCGATGATTGGTTGGCACGGCTATGGCATCGTCTGCGGTTGCCTATCCCCGTCGAGCTCTTGACCGGTCCCCTGGACGTCTTCTACTCCCCCGACTTTACCCTTCCACCCACGCGGCGTGGGACGAAGACGATCCTGACTGTCCACGATCTCTCCTTTGTCCACTATCCCGATGCGTTCGTGCCGTCGCTGCGACGCTACCTGGAAAACGCCGTGCCTCGGTCGGTTCGTCGCGCGGATCTGGTGCTTGCAGACTCAAGCCGGACCCGTTCTGACCTCATCTCCCTATTTGAAGTCTCGCCCGAGGTTGTCAAGGTCGTTTACCCCGGTGTCGGTTCGCGTTTTAGGTCGGAACCCAGGGCTGGAGAACGAGAGCGATTGCGTGAACGGTACGGCGTCGTGGATGGGCCCTACGTTCTTGGTGTCGGGACGCTCCAGCCGCGAAAGAACTACCTGTATCTCATGGAGGGATTCAACCGGCTACCCGTATCCCTTAACGCCGAGCTGCAATTGCTTATCGCTGGTGGACACGGATGGCTGTGCGACGAAGTGGTCGCCGAGGCGGACAGACGTGAGAACATCCGGATCCTCGGCTTCGTCGAGGATGACGATCTTCCAGGCCTCTACCGCGGCGCATCCCTGTTCGCCTTTCCCTCGCTGTACGAGGGCTTCGGATTGCCAGTGTTGGAGGCGATGGCCTGCGGCGCGCCCGTGATCAGCTCTGGGACCTCCTCCCTTCCCGAGGTCTGCGGCGACGCGGCCCTCTTGGTGGACCCCCTGATCCCTGGAGAACTGACCGAGGCGATGATCCGGCTTCTTGAGGATACGGAGCTCCGGGACCAGTTGGTCACGCGTGGCCTTGCCCGCGCAGCTACCTTCACGTGGGAGCGGTCGGCACGGAGCCTCTTGGACCTGATTGAGTCCCTGACGGACGCTCGGTGAGTTACGAGGAGATCATGCGATGACCGGTTCCATCCTGGGAGGATCCAAAGGCCGCACTGCCTTATGCAGCCTCCAGTTCGTGGCCAGCGCCCTCATCCTCATCGGCTTCTTCGCCCCGTGGGTGCCCCACAAGAGTGCTGCTCTGACCGTGACAGGTTACCAGATGTCTGAGTTCGCGAAGTTCTTCCCCCAGGTCCAGAGCGCCGGGGTGCCGTTAACGCGGGCGTACTTCATTGCTCCACTGTTGTCCGGCGTCGTCTCGATGGGGCTGGTGCTGCGCCGATCCTCCCTACGACCGGCGGTCCGCGTCGTTGGGACGGGGCTGGTTGCTCTGCTAATCCTTGCTGTCCTGCCGCCCCACTATTCCATCCTCGATCCGTCTTACCGACTTCAACTCATCATGGTTGCAAGCGGGATGTTGCTCACAGCCGGAACGTTCTTGACCGCCCACCTAACTGAGCGAATGCACGGATTGATGAGCTTTCTCGTTGCTGTGGCAGGAGCTGTGCCAGCCCTGTGGCAGTTTGTACTCTTCCGCCCCCTCATCGCTCAGCTCTACAGGAGCCCTGTTCGACCCGGATGGGGACTGGTCGTCGGCGTGCTTGGCTCTGTACTCCTTGCCCTCCTCGGGCTCCGTCGGTTCTTCAAGGCTTAAGTGTCAGCTCACCCTGTGAGGCTATGGGCGTCTGCCTGGCCACCCAGGAGGCCGGTCCTGCGGCAATTCCACGGGTGATCCTCTAGGCTCATCTGCGCCAGCGCGGTGCCTCTCGGATCACCCAGACGATCAGGCCGATGGCAACGAGAGCTAGCTGGGCGGCCACCGCGGTCCACTTGACGGTCGAGAACGCGCTTGCCGCCAGGGCGACGGGGGGCAACTGCCGGGGATAGCTGAGAAGCATCGTCGCGATTGTGACATTCTCCAGGAGGTCCGCCACCATGGCCGCCGGGGGAACGAGAAGCGTCCGCTGCAACACACCTTTCTCTCTGAAAGCTCGATGGAAGATATGTGTCAGGATCAGGCTGAACACAAAAGCCGAACCGAAGGGGAAGAGCACATCTAGGGTTAAAGCAATGGTGGCGTAGTACTGCCGGCCCTGAGGACCATACGCGGCGATCATATCGTAGGCTTGTTCCGGGGTATAAGCGATCAGAAAGTCGATCGCGCCCACCCCTCCCGAGTACGTTTCGATGCGACCATAGGCCGGCCCCATGATGGCGAGACTATACACAGCGAAGACCGCCAGGGTCAGGAGAATACGCTGCCCCGTTGCCAATTCGATAAGGTCCTCGGAGATGCTTTCTAACAGCTGTGAATGAGCCGCTTGCTGCTTTTTCACCGATGAGCCTACCTTGTCCATTGAGCATCTTGCTGCGTGTCGACCGCCCGCACCCCCGTCCCGGGTCCACACCGGTGCGGGCAGGCCGCTGTTTGTTTCAGAGGTGGACAATTGACCGTTGACGCGGCCCGCTCCCAAGAAAGCGGCCCCGCTTCCGTACGAGCTCTGTGCTTGGATAGCCGCCCTCGTGGAGTTCCAGCTATCGCCGTGCTCGCGGACGACCGCTACGTCGAATGCCCCTCCACCCAACAACCTCCTTGGTTGTCCCGTCACTCTCTCTGTGCCGAACAGTACACAACATGAGATTATGGGCGTCCATGGGAATCTGTCAATCGTGAACCACCGTCTGAATGTGCCAGCCGCGTGCTTGGCTGTTCCAGATGCGGCGCGAGCCTATGGTCGCGAGCAGTAGGCATCCACCCCTCCTCACTATCGCGGGTGCCCCCAGTTTGCCGCTGGCTGGTGATGATCCCCACGACTGTCGCAGCAAAGAGTTCATCGAATCGGCGACGGAGACCGAGTCGCTGTTGCGCTGGGTCTGGTACCTGTTTGGCTTGACCAGCCGCTCACGTCACCTATAATCGCCTTCGCATCACACGATCGCTCGCAGTAGCTCAATGCCGATGCACCTCGACGGCAACGGTGCATCGATGGGATAGGGTGGCCCGGTTTCGGGGCCCTGGTGGGATGGCCCTTCGGTGGAAGCGGACAGATGATCGCCCGTCTTCGCCCATCTCATGTTTGGTCTCGACGGGCCTGATCGTACGGCGGGACCTGGCAGCTGGGAGTCCCACGCGCGAGCCGGTGACGGTCCAAGGCCCCTGGCGGTTGACGGTGGCCTGGGCTGGTGAAAAGAGAGCTGTAGCTTGAAGGTCATCCTAACTCACGAGAACGCGGACTTCGATGCCATCGCCAGCCTGCTCGGGGCTAGCATGCTGTTCCCCGCTGCAGTGCCCGTCTTGCCTCGCCGGATGAACCGGAACATCAGAGCGTTCTTGACTCTGTACGGCGCAGAGCTTCCCTTCGTTCATCCCGACGATCTGCCGCGGAACGACGTTGAACACGCCATCTTGGTCGATACCCAGAGTTTGACTACGGTGAGAGGCATGGCGGACGATTTGCGGGTCGATATCATCGATCACCACCAGCTCGATCGCGATCTGCCGTCCAATTGGACCTTCTCGGGTGACCACTTGGGCGCCACCACGACCCTCCTCATAGAGGAGATCTCTGCCCGGTTCCTCGATTTGACCGACCTGGAAGCGACGCTGCTGCTGCTGGGGATCTATGAGGATACAGGATCTTTGCTCTACCAGTCCACGACAGTGCGCGACGTCCGCGCGGCAGCCTGGTTGATGGAGCAGGGGGCTCGACTCGACCTGGTCCGTGAGTTCTTACACCATCCTCTCGAGCCGGAGCAGCGTCAGCTCTACGAGCGTCTGCTGGAGAAGAGTGAGACCCGTGAGGTCGAGGGTCACTCTGTAGTCATCGCTGCCGAGAGAGCCCCCGGTTTCACTGAGGGATTGTCGACCGTGGCGCATAAGCTGCGGGAGCTCTTGGAGCCCTCGGCGCTGCTCATGCTGGTCGCGCTTGATGGACGCATCCAGCTCGTGGCTCGCAGCACGACGGACGACATTGATGTCTCCGTGGTGGCGAAGCATTTCGGTGGCGGCGGGCATGCGCGTGCTGCAGCGGCGCTTATGCACGATCGCGACCTCGAAGACGTGCACAAGGAGATCCTGCGCTTGCTGCCGGATATCGTCCAGCCGGCCGTGACCGTCGCCGAAGTGATGTCTTTGGGTGTACGGGTGCTCTCCCCAACAGATACCGTCGCCGATGCGGCTGAGCAGATGCGGCGCACCGGCCACGAAGGGTACCCCGTTGTCCGTGACAACCAGGTCCTCGGTCTCGTGACACGAAGGGGAGTCGATCGCGCCCTGCAGTTTCGGATGACCGACGCCCCCGTCACCCAGGTCATGGACGCCGGGGACGTCACCATAACTCCGGAGGACTCAATCGAGTCTCTCCAGCAGTTGATGATCGAGAGTGGCTGGGGGCAGATTCCCGTGGTCAAGGACGGGGATGTGATCGGGGTGGTCACCCGCACTGACCTGATCACGCTGTGGGGCGTGCCGCCGGAGCCTTCTCGACGCCTGAGAGTTGCGACGCGTCTCGAGCAGGCCCTGTCACCCCCCCTATTCACCTTGGTGCGGCACATCTCACGGACAGCCCACGACATGGACATCGTGCCCTATTTCGTCGGAGGGTTGGTGCGCGACATACTGCTGGGCCAGACCATCTCTGACCTTGACATGGTCGTCGAGGGCGATGCCATCGGCTTGGCTGAACGCCTGGTCGATGAGCTAGGCGGAAGGGTGATCGCTCATAAACGGTTCGGGACCGCCAAGTGGGTTCTTCCAGACAGGCTCTTCCCCAGTGGTGCTGATGACGTCTCCGCTCACAGTGAACGGCCAAGCAGCGTTGATTTCGTGACAGCACGCACCGAGTTCTACACCCACCCGACCGCTTTGCCGCAGGTGGCGCAGAGTTCGATCAAGCAGGACCTACATCGGCGCGATTTCACCATTAACACCCTTGCCATCCGACTGGACCCCGAGCACTGGGGAGAGCTTCTCGATTTCTATGGCGGTGAGGAGGATCTGGAGGAGGGGACCATCCGTGTGCTCCACAGCCTCAGCTTTGTTGACGATCCTACACGGATCCTCCGGGCCGCTCGTCTTGAGACTAGACTGGTGTTCGAACTCGACCCTCGCAGTGAAGAGCTGATCGAGGACGCTCTGCCCTTGCTCAAGCGGGTCAGTGGTGACCGCATACGCCACGAGTTGGAGTTGATCTTCCGCGAGGATGAGCCGGAGCGGGCGCTATGCCGGCTCGACGACTTGGGAGCACTCTCGCGCATCCATCCCCGTCTCCAATGCGATTCTTGGCTGACCGGGAAGTACCACTTTCTTCGTGAGCAGCTCGATCCTGAGATCTGGGAACTGGGGAATGGGGATATCGACTTTGTCCGACTGGCCCTGCTCGCGTATCGGCTCGATGCGGACGAACTGCGGGCGCTGAGCGAGCGCCTCAACGTGAGGAGTGGGACTGAGGATGATCTGCTCCTTGTGCGTGATCTGCGCGAGAAGATCTCACTCCTTCAAGAATCGGATCGGCCGAGTGTGATCTATCAGCTGCTCCGGCCTTACCCGGGCCGGGTCTTGGCCGCCGTCTGGATTGCCATAGACAGTGAGGAAGCTCGAGAACGGATCCTACGCTATCAGACCAGCTGGCGATTCGAGGAGCCCGAGATCAGCGGTGACGACTTGAGGGAGATGGGACTCCAGCCCGGCCCCTTGTTCGGAGATCTGCTAAAGAGACTCCGTGACGCTCGGCTGAACGGAGACATCAGGACCCGGGAGGAGGAGGTGGCGCTGATTAAGCAGATACCGGCCGTCCAGGAAGTGCTCGATCACGACCAATAATGACCGATGGTGAAAGGAGGAAGCCTTGAGTGCAGAGATCACGCAGGGGGAGCCGATTCGGGTCGGCCAACAGGAACTCATCCCGTTTGTGCGCGTGGCGAACCGAGTGCGGCGCAGCGCTTTTTTGGGGGACGACAAGGTCGCGGGGAGCGGTCTGGCTTTTGTCGATCTGCGACCCGTTGCCCTCTTACGTCAGGGCGAGAACGGTGAACAGTACATCCTAATCCGCGACGAGACAGCTGCAACGGTCCGCCAGCTACTGGTTATGGCTGTCCTGATCGCGTGTGCCGGGGTCGCCTTGACGCAGCTGGGGCGGATAGTCCGCTCCCGCCCGCGCTAGGCCTTAGCTTGACAACCACCTGGCACGTGGTTATAATCAGTTGCCTGAGAAAGCCTTCATAAGGAGAGAGTGAATGAGCAACGTGGAACTCAGGAGCGGTGAATCCTTCGAGTCGCTGCTGAAGCGCTTCAACAAGCAGGTCCACAGCGACCGGATACTGTGGGAGGTTCGTCGCCGGCGCTTCTTCGAGAAGCCCAGTGTGGTTCGAAAACGGAAGCAAGCAGCCAAGCTGCGCAAGAGTCGCCAGCAGACCCTCAAGGATCAGCAGGGAAGCTTCTAGCCGCTGATGGATCTTAAGGAGCGACTGCAGCACGATCTGAAGGATGCCCTTCGGGCAGGTGATGATCGAAGGAAGGCGGTGATACGCATGGCTCTGGCGGCGATCACCAATGCCGAGATCGAGAGAGGAATGCGGTCGGGCGAGGTCCAGCTTGACGAGAATGACCTCGTTGCTGTCCTTCAGAAACAGGCGAAGCAGAGGCGAGAGACGATCGAGGAGCTGGAGCAGGTTGATCGGCCCGAGATGCTGGACGCCGAGAGGGAGGAGTTGGCGATCCTCGAGCTGTATCTGCCTGAGCAGCTCTCCCGGACGGAGATTGCTGCAGAAGCTCGAGAGGTCATTGACGAGGTCGGAGCGACCGGTATGAAGGACATGGGCGCGGTGATGGGACGGCTGATGTCTAAGCTCAAAGGCCGGGTTGACGGTCAGACTGTCAATAGGGTTGTACGCGAGCTGTTGACCGGCCGATAGGCACTCGCTGGATAGCGAGTCTATACGACGATCGCGAGAGGGAGCGCCTTGGGTGCTCCCTTTTGTTGGTATCTCATGAGGTCTAGAGAGCTGACGAACGAAAACGAGCACGGACGGGATCGTGCCCTCAGCCCCCGTTGGTGGGCCTGGCTGAGGCTGATTCTGCTGGGTGTGGTATTGGCAGCCGTGACTGCTCTGGTCATGGTCCGGCCCTTGTTTCCCACTGGTCAGGTGCTGCTTGAGGAGGGAGAGGTCACCCTCGAGACTATTCGAGCGCCCTATACCCTGGTCTACGATAGCAGGATTCGGCAGCAGGAGGAGCGCGAAAGGGCTGCCGCCGGCGTGAGCCCTATCTATTCTTCGCCGTTCGGAGACTTGGCCCGTCAGCAACTGGAGCGATCTCGGGATGTGCTGGACTACCTGGGGTCAGTAAGAGCTGACCCGTTGGGCTCTCCCGCCCAGAAGCGAGGCTGGGTGTTGGCTGTGGAGGAATTCGCCCACCTGACGCCTGAGACGATTGACGGGCTGCTGACGCTCTCCACCGACAGTTGGGACCGTGTGCAGTTGGAGACTGTGGCTGTGATCGGACAGATTATGCGGCAGGAGATTCGTGAGGGCCAGGTTTCCGAAGCACGGAGAAGAGCGCCCAGGATGATTGACCTCGATCTCTCCGAGGAAGAGGCTGCCGTCGCCTCCGTCATGGTGCAGTCCTTCATTGTCCCCAATTCATTCCTTGATGCTGAAGCTACTGCGGATGCTCAGGCCGAGGCCCGCGAAGCAGTTGGCCCTGTCACCCGCCGATTTGAGCAAGGGCAGGTCATTGTCCGCGAGGGCGATCCTGTCAGCGCCCTTGACATCGAGGTCCTGGACGAGTTTGGCCTCCGCCGGCCGAGAGCCGCTTGGACGGAGTTTGTCGGCGCGGCCCTGCTGGCTGTCTTTGGTGTTACGCTGCTCTATGTCTACCTGGCACGATTCCAACCCCAAGTCGTCTGGGAAGGACATCATCCTGTTCTGTTGGTGCTGCTGACCATCGTGTTCGTTCTCGGATCTGGCCTGATGGTCCCCGCCGGGGGGGTTCTCCGTTATCTCGCTCCCGCTCCTGCTTTAGCTATGCTGCTTACCGCAACGCTGGGAAGACACGCCGGGGCAGCGGGTGCCGTCTTTCTGGGTGGCGTCACCGGAGTCATGGCCAATAACTCGCTCGAGATGGCTATCTACGCCGCGGTTGGGGGGCTGATCGCCGCACTGGCGCTAGACCGGGTCGAACGGATAGGCGAGCTCTTCCGAGCCGGGGCTCTGGTGGCTGTGGCCCATCTTACGGTACTGGCTGTCTTCTACTTGGTCGAGGACGTGAATCAGACCAGTGAGCTGGTGTTGTCCTCGCTCGCTGGGGTGGCCAACGGGGGGCTTTCGTCGAGCTTGGCCTTGGGCATGTTGTTCCTGGTCGGTCCTTTGTTCGATATCGTGACCACGATGCGCCTCATCGAGCTCAGCCGCCCGGAACACCCGCTCCTCCAGCGCATGCTGCGAGAGGCCCCTGCCACATACCATCACAGCCTGATGGTGGCCAACCTGGCTGAGCAGGCGGCCGAGGGCATAGGGGCCAACGCACTGCTGGTCCGTGTGGGTGCTTACTATCACGATATCGGAAAGCTTGCTCGACCCTATTTTTTTGCTGAGAATCAGGCCGATGGTCTGAATCCTCACGACCGGCTCGATCCCGAGACCAGTGCCGAGGTGATCGTTGGCCACGTCAGTGACGGACTTAAACTCGCGCGTCGCCATCGCCTGCCCGCGCGCATCCGCGCTTTTATCCCCGAGCATCACGGGGGCAGTAGAGTGAGTTTCCTCTACCAGAAGGCCGTGGAGCTTGCCGGTGACGATACACTTGTCGAGGAAGAGCGCTTCCGGTACCCAGGCAGACGGCCTCAGAGCAAGGAGACCGCCCTTGTCATGCTGGCCGACGGCTGCGAGGCCGCTGTGCGTGCCGCGCGTCCAGGAAGCGGCAAAGAAGTGACCGAGATCGTGAACTGCATCATCGATCAGCGCATCGAGGATGGTCAGCTTGACGAGTCAGGCTTGACCCTGCACGATGTCGAGGTCATCAGAAGAGAGTACGCGTCCGCTTTGAAGGGCACCTTCCATCCGAGGATCAAATACCCCTCAGCCAAGGGGGAGCGGGATATCGGTGAGACCGAGCCAGTTCTTAACGTAACCGTATGAGGTCGCACCGCGTGGAAATCAGGATCGATGACCGCTATGAGAGTCGGGTGGATCCCGACCCGCTGCGCGAGGCGGCCGATGAGACGTTGGCGCAGCAACCCGCTGAGGATGGGTGCGAACTCACCGTGGTGGTGACCGGCGATGGGGTAGTGCGCCAGCTCAATCGGCGTCATCGTGGCCTGGACACGTCCACCGACGTCCTGGCTTTCCCTGGCAGGGCAGAGGGGCCCTTCGTGGACGCTTCGGGGCTCGCCCCCTATTTGGGCGACGTCATCATCTCCTTCCCTCAAGCGGAAGCTCAGGCACAACAAGCAGGCAATACGCTCTCGGCGGAGCTGCAGCTGCTGGTGGTCCACGGCGTCTTGCACCTTCTCGGTTACGATGATCAAACGGAGCGCGAGGCCGCTCGTATGTGGGCTGTCCAGCGAGCCATCCTTGATCGACTGGGCGTTCAAGTCCACCTCCGAAATTAGGAGAATGCGCGGCCGAGACTTGTCGGTGGCCTTTCGCTGTGCCCTCGGGGGGCTCTGGCTGGCCTTTCGTACTCAACGGAATATGCGGATTCAGGTGGGAATCGGGCTTGGTGTGGTTGCCGTGGGGTTGTGGCTGCGCCTCACGCCCGATCGGTGGGCGCTCCTCGCTGTGGTCAGCGGCCTGGTGCTGGTCAGCGAGATGATCAACACCGCGGTGGAGTGGACAGTAGACCTAGTGTGTCCCGACTATCATCCGCTGGCAAAGACGGTCAAGGATGTGATGGCCGGCGCGGTATTCCTGTCGGCCATTGTGGCCGTAGTCGTCGGTCTCCTGATCTTGGGGCCTCCCTTGTGGGGCCGGCTGATGCACCGAAGCGTTGGTCAGTGAATGGTCTGCGCTGGTCTCTGTGAAGCAGTTTTCGTTAGGTTGCAGGACGTATCTGTCTATGGGAGGTTTGGCTAATGGGTCCACGGAAGACGGTCTACCTCACCCCGGAGGGGCGGGAGGAGTTGCAGGAGGAACTCGCCGAACTAGTAGAGGTGAAACGGCCCGCCCTGGCGGAGAGGCTCCGGAAAGCCATTGCCCAGGGTGA
>SKQX01000276.1 GCA_007118795.1 Thermoflexales bacterium
CTCAAGGGTGAGGACGGGAGCGAGATCCTGTGCGCCACGGAGGCGGAGGTCTATGAGGCGCTGGGACTCCCTTTCATCCCGCCAGAGCTGCGGGAGGATCGGGGTGAAGTGGAGGCGGCGACGACCGGCTCGCTGCCGGAGCTGGTCCAGCTGCAGGATCTGCGAGGGGATCTGCAGTTTCACACCACTCGGTCGGACGGACACCACACGCTTCTGGAGATGGCAGAGAGCGCGCGCGCTCACGGGCTCGACTACGCTCTGGTGACGGATCATTCCCACGGTCTCGGCGTGACCGGAGGAGTGACCGTCTCCGATCTGCAGGAGCAGGAGGCCGAGATCGCCGCGGTCAACGAGCAGATGGGTGACAGTTTCCGGTTGCTGGCAGGTGTGGAGGTCGAAGTCCAGGGCGATGGAAGCCTTGATCTGCCGGACGAAGCGCTGGCTCGCCTCGATCTGGTGGTAGCTGCCGTCCACAGCGGACTGCGTCAAGCCCGCGCTCAGATCACCTCGCGGATGCTCGCCGCCATGGAGAACCCGCACGTGGACATTATCGCCCATCCGACAGGGCGGTTGATCGGCGAGCGGGAACCGGGCGACCTGGACCTGGAGGCCATCTTCGCCACTGCAGCCGCGACGAGCACGGCTCTGGAGATCAATGCGTATCCTGCGCGGCTCGACCTCAAGGACGTGCACGTAGGGCGCGCCATCCAGCTAGGGGTGGGGCTGGTGATCAGCTCAGACGCCCACGCTGTAGGGGGCTTCGAGCTTCTCGAGTTCGGCGTGGCCACGGCACGGCGTGGTTGGGCCGCAGCTGGAGACATCCTGAACACCCGGCCTCTGGAAAGCTTGCTGGATTGGGCGGACCGGGGCCCAGCTGGGCACACTCAGCGGCATCGATGAGGGTACTCGGCTGGCTTACGTAGTCAAGCCGGACGGCCCGGAGGAGGTATCTCAAGATGGGACGAAGATGCCCGCACAGGCTGTTGCTCCTTGCGGCCGCAGTACTGGTCCTCCTGCTATCGGCAGGTCGAGAGGTGGGCGCTGATGAGCTGACCCTCCCAGGTTACGTCATCCTTTGGTCTCCCCAGGGCCCCGTGGCGGTGGATCGAGAAACCGAGATCACCGCCAGCGAACTAGGAATCGTATGGGCGGAGGAGCTCCTAGCCGCGCTTCTCGAGGGTCCCACAGAAGAGGAAGCGGAGCTGGGATTACACACGGCCATCCCGCAGGGAACGACAATGGCCGAGGTCCTGGAGGCTCCAGAGGGAACCTTGATCATCCGGCTGGAGATGCCTTTGGATGCGCTGCCCGACCTCAACCACGATTCCTTCGAGATCATTGTCAACCAGCTCGGCACCACGCTGCGGCCTTTGGACTGGCGCGACCTGCGGATCAAGATCCGGGGCCCCGAAGGCACCTTCGTACCCCTGGCGGACTTCCTGCCTGAGGTCGTCGTCCCGCGTAAGGAGCCCGTCCCGGGATTGCCCGAACCCTTGGCTCTCGAGGCGCAACAGGCTCCCCTCCCCGGGCAGGGTCAGCCCACCGGGGCGTTGAGTGGGAAGAACGTCTATGTCAGCGCAGGGCATGGATGGTGGTGGAGGCACGACCGGTGGAGAACGCAACGTCCCCCCTACCCCAATCACCCCTCCTACCCCGGGCCTATCATCGAGGATCACAAAACCGCCGAGGCGGTGAACCAGTACCTGATCCAGTATCTGTGGAACGCCGGGGCCACGGTCTGGCCGACCCGCGAGCGCGGTATGAACCCAGCGGAGATGATCGTGGTGAACGATGCCCTGGCCCCCGGCACGGGCTATACTGAGACAGGCCACTGGGTGACCACCAGTGAGACGGGGACCGGGTACAGGGGGACGAGTTACCGCTGGGCGGAGACGGTCAACGCTCCCCCCACGGCGACGGCCACCTGGCGGGCCACAGTGCCTGCGGATGGGCGATACCCCGTGTACGTCTGGTACCGGCCCGGGACGAACCGACCGCAGCAGGCCCAATACCTCATTCACCACGCGGGAGGTGAATCCACCGTCCACCTGGACCAGCGGACCCATGGCAACACCTGGCACTACCTGGGCACCTACGGATTCCTGGCGGGCCAGGAAGCGACGGTCACCTTGACCAACCAGTCGAGCGACGCGGGCAAGGCCGTGATCGCGGACTCCGTCCGGTTTGGCGGTGGCACCTTCGACGATCTAGGCGGCATCGTCACCGGAGCCAGCCATGCGCCGAACAAGCCCTGGTGGGAGATGGGATCTTATTACTACACGCAGAATCTGGGTATGCCGCCGGCCAACAACGATATCGTCGCGCGTCCTGTCTATGCCCGCTGGGAGCACTGGGGCACAGGGGACGACGCCGTCTTTGTCTCGTGGCATACGAATGGTTGGAGCGGCTGGAACGAGACGATCCGCGGCACGGAGACCTACGCCCACAATGGCCTGGGCAAGCCCCGCACTGAGGGAAGCCTGGAGTTGCGGAACGCCATCCATTCTCAGCTCGTCCACGACATCCGAGTGGGTTGGGATCCTCACTGGGTCGACCGCGGGGCGAAGCTGGCGAACCTAGGAGAGCTGCGCGAGTTGTGGGACCCCAACCCTTCTGCCCGGATGCCCGGGGCCCTGATCGAGGTCGCCTTTCACGACCACCCCCAGGACGCCGACGCCCTCAAGGATCCCCAGTTCAACATGCTCGCCGCCCGGGCGGTGTACAAAGGGATCGTAGGCTACTTCGAGCAGCGGGACGGTGTGGCTCTTCCGGTGCTTCCCGAGCCGCCGACCGGCCTGCGCGTGCAAAACGCGGGCGACGGAGCGGTGCGCGTCGCCTGGGAGCCCTCCCCAACGGATAGCCAGGGTCTGCTGGGCGACCCGCCGACGGGATATCGGGTCTATACCAGCCCGAACGGCATCGGTTGGTCCGATGGCCAACTGGTGACCGGCGGCACCAGCGTGACCCTCAGCGGCCTGCCGGAAGGTGAGCTGATCTATGTGCGGGTCACGGCCATCAACCAGGGTGGCGAGTCCTTCGCCACCGAGACGTTGGCAGCCCGGGTGGGGGATCTCGTTCCCGTCCTGATCGTCAACGGCTTCACCCGGCTGGACAACACGTCTCTAGTGGGGGACCACGACCCGGTCGAGGGGTACAACGAACGCATGCTGCTCGATCAGATGAACCGGTATGACTACGTGATTCAGCACGCCGAGGTTATCCCCTACCCATTCGACAGCGCCGGCAATGGGGCCGTAAAGGATGGCTTGATCAGCC
>SKQX01000080.1 GCA_007118795.1 Thermoflexales bacterium
CAAACAGAAAGGTGATCGCCGGCCCTAGACCGGCGCCCTTCTTATAGATACTGGCAAACAGCGGCATTATCGTGCAGGAACAGACCGCCAGCACGAATCCACCCACCGCCGAAGCCGGGTACGAGATCCACTTGGGCGCAGCGCGGCCGAGATACTTGGTGATGGCCTCCTTTGGGATCAAGGCCGCCAGCGCTCCGGCGATGAAGAAAGCGGGCAGCAGGCAGAGCAGCACGTGCGCAGCCAGGTAGGCCGCCAGGCTTCCCAGGCCGGTGCGCAGCACCAGGGGTATCGATTCCAGGATGATCTCCACGTCAGACCTCCTCGCTTCTCAGCCCGTCTTGCGACTGGTGCCCCACGTCGGGCCGGGTGTATGGCAGATTAGCGACTGTTCTCGGATGCCGGGCCGCGTGGCCTACCGCCCCCGGACTCTCCTCTGGGGCAGGAGCCCCGGGCGGACGCTGCCTGGGGCGCCCCTCGCCCCAGCCCGATGCCGGTGGCCTTGGCCAGCAGAACCCACCGGGTCAGGTGTCTCTACAGAAAAGGCATCCTCTTCTCGTCTCACATGAATGTACTCCGCGCATTACGTCCACCGCCCTTGCCATCCTGAGGCGCGAGAGAAGAGCCACAG
The DNA here is from genome assembly GCA_007118795.1 of Thermoflexales bacterium. GTDB lineage: Bacteria > Chloroflexota > Anaerolineae > B4-G1 > B4-G1 > SKLM01. The sequence continues at coordinate 629 of SKQX01000080.1, forward strand.
CGGCTGGAGCGGCCAAGAATCTCCCTTACCCTGGCCAAAGAACGACCCACGCTTGCGCACTCCGTGGCCTTTCAGAAAGCTCTGACTATCGACGTGGGACTGTAGAACTGTGCTGCCTGTCTGCTGCTTGTCCCTAGATCTGCTCCGCACTGATGGCCTCGGATGTCACTGCGGTCGGTCTTCCAGTGTGTCTCGCAACCAGCCGAGGACCTCGTTCACGGTTGGGATGCGCCCTGCGCAGACGACCTCTTCGTTGACCACCAAGCCGGGTGTTGCCAGGATCTCGTAGTCCATAATTCTGCCGGCCTGGGTGACATGCTCCAGGTCGACCTCCAGATCGGGAGTCTCTGCGGTAAGCACTCGTAGGGCTTCCCGGGTGTTCTCCTCGACACGGTGACATCTGGGACAACCGGATCCCAGGACCTTGATGATGAGCCTCATACTAACTCCTTATCACTGGCGCGTAGGGACGAAGCGACAGCTTTCGGTCTCCGATCTGTAGGCTCCACCCCATCAGACGATATCCCCACGCCTCTCCATCACGATACGGTTCCAATGCTCGCACGCGGTGACGAAAGCCGCAGAATCGTCGGCTTCCACAGCAGGCCAGCCAGGTCCGAGCGTCAATGGGCGTCCGCTCCTGCCCCGCTGATTCACATTCGCCGTCGATCAGCGTCTACCTCACGGGATTCCTTAGTGACGTCTTCGCCCCACATCCCTCATCCCTGGCTTCTCTCACAGTCCATGCAGAGATCTGTCTGCCGATTGGTGCGGTAGACCTGCCCGCAGCCCGGGCAGGTCACCTGCCGCAGGTTGCTCTTCTTTTCCGCGTGGGGCCACAGATCGGCCGGGAAGGGCCCTGACGGATCCCGCGCGCAGGTACATTTCCGGCGTGTCTCTCCTCTACCGTTGGACTTGTTCATACCTCTTACCCTCCACCAGTCAAGCACACGGTCCGGCCTTTCCCCCGCTGCATAAACTGGAACCGGGCGCATCACGGCCCGTAAATCCAGTCCTCGAAGCCCTCCGACGCATGGTCACATAGAGAAGCTGTCGAGGACATACCTCTCAGCGACCGGTGGCGCGAACCTACGGGTGCCCCCTGCAGCCGCCCAAATTCTCCATCCACGTCACCACACCCCACGTTAGATGCGGGACCGCGGATATAGGGCTGGACGCATATGTTACTCGCACTGGGCGAATTGTCAAGGGAAAGACATAAGGTGCTGAAAGGCGTGGCAGGCCGTCGCTGGGAGCGGTACCCGTTACGTGAAATTGGGACAAACGCGGATCCGGATGCGCGATCCAGGCCTGCTACCGTCTTATCGCGTCATCGGTCCGAATCGTTCCTGATCTTGTGACGACTGCGGCCCCTGGCGCCGCCCGGGACATCGTGATCGCCGCGGGGATGCCCGTCGCGGCCTCGTAGCAGGCCGCGACCCTCGCCGAGAAGGATGCCGCCGCTTCCGTCCTCACGAGGGCCACCGCGCAACCTCCGAAGCCGGCCCCTATCATTCGGGCGCCGTGGCAGCCATCCGTCCAGCGGGCACAGGAGGCCAGGGCATCCAGTTCCTTTCCAGAGACCTCAAAGTCATCCCGGAGGCTGATGTGGCTGGCGTCCAGAAGAGATCCCAAGGCGACCAGATCACCCCGCTCCATAGCCGCGATAGCGTCCAATGTCCGCGCGTTCTCCGTGACGACGTGGCGGGCTCGGCGGTAGATCACCTCCCCTAGCTGGTTCTTCAGCTCGTCGGCGCGGGCCTCAAGCTCAGGGAGGCTTACATCGCGCAGGGCGGGGACGCCGAAGAAACGCGCTGCGGCTTCGCACTGGTTGCGGCGCTCGTTGTAGGCCGAATCGACCAGACTTCGGCGGGATCCTGTGTCGAGCACCGCCACCACCACCCCGCTCGGCAAGGGCACCGGTCTTCTCTGCAGCGAGCGGCAGTCGATGAGCAGGGCATGGCTGGCCTCGCCTGCCGCCGAGATCATCTGGTCCATGATACCGCACCGGATCCCCACCCATTCGTTCTCCGCCCGCTGACAGATTCGGGCCATGGTCGGAGGATGCCACGGGAGCCCCGACACAGCCGCAAAGGCCCGGGCCGTCGCAAGCTCCAGGGCCGCCGAGGATGCAAGGCCCGCTCCTATGGGCACGTCTCCCGCTACCACGCCCTCCCACCCGCCGATGGCGTATCCCTCCTCCTGAATCGCCCACGCGACTCCTTTCAAGTACTCGCTCCATCCTCCGTCTGTGTGCTTCAGAGCTTCCAGGGCGAACTCGGTATTGTCGTCCAGGTCCAGCGTGTGGGCTACGACGCGCCTGTCATCCCGCGCTCGGAGGGCGATCCAGATCGCTCGGTCGATGGCCATCGGGAGCACGAAGCCGTCGTTGTAGTCCGTGTGCTCGCCGATGAGGTTCACTCGTCCCGGCGCCCGAACGATCAGGGAAGGCGCTGCCCCGAAGCGGCGCTGGAACTCCTGAACAGCCCGTTCTTGGGGGGTCATACTGTGCTCCTTGGATTGCCCTATCGAACCAGGCGCTGGTCGCGGGACCGGCTCAGCGGGCCGCCCCAGACAATCCGACCATGCGTAGCTCTCGATGGCCTCACCAGCCGCCGGACGGTGACCGAA
>SKQX01000279.1 GCA_007118795.1 Thermoflexales bacterium
GGAGCGAACTCCTTGAGCAGCAGCGTGACGATGCCACCCAGAGCCTCACTCAGATATCCCCCGGGGTCGCGGCGGTGGACCTGGATCCGCTCATGCTGGCGCACGAAGGAGGCCAAGAGCTGCACCATGACCGTGTGATCGATACCAGCGTCGAGGCTGAAGCCATCGGTCTCCATAGCCTCGAACTCGCTGAGAGCGTCGGCCATCTCTCTGTGGCGCTGGTCGATGGCCTCAGGCCGGTGATCGGCCAGGCGGTCGTCCCAGCGGTGGTCGCCCACGTGAGTGGCCACGACGGGGTTCTGCTCCAGCATGCGCATCAACCCTTCCTCGGTCCGAGTGTAGAACAGCTTCTCTTCGGTCATCGACGGCTCCTTTCTGACGGTGCGGTTGAGCATAGACAGCTGCGAGGGCTCTACGGGTTGGTCATAGCCCCCGCCGGCTGACGAGAGGGACACCCACCCGCTGGGCAGTGTACCAAGCGGTTTGGCGACCCACTCTGATGGCGCGGCTATTATACCAGATCCCATTTTGACTTCCAGCCGACCCACCACCCCTACAACCACACATCGGCCATCGAGGCTTCCTGTACTGCCGAGGAAAGCCCCCCTGTGAGTTGTTTCTGGCCAGCTTGGGCACCGTTCCTAGTCGCCTCAGCCGCTGGGCTTCACCCGCTACGCTTCTTCCTACGCTCCTACCTAGAAAATAGAAATGCTAGGCGGCGACAGGTGTGATTGCGATGTTGACGGAACCACCGGTGAGCTTCTCGAGCCTACGAATGTAGTAGCCGACTTTGGCCTCCTTCTTGCGTTCGTCGAAGTAGTCACCGCCGAGCTCTTGATAGGCTTGTTCATAGGTCAGCATGTGCCAAGCACTGACCAACATGGAATGAGCCACAGCGACAATAGCACGCTTCTTGCCCCGGCGCGCAGCCAAGCGATGATACCGAGCCTTCAAGAACGTGTCTTTGGTACGTACCGCCGCCCAGGCTGCCATGACCATCGTAGTGGTCATGGCTTTGTTCCCCTTCGTCGTGCGCCCCGAGTAGCGCTTGCCACCGCTCTGGTGGTTGCCCGGCGCCAGACCGGCCCAGGTCGCCAGGTGCCCGGCTGTGGGAAAGCGACTCATGTCCAAGCCCATCTCCGCCAGCATCTTCTCCGCTGTCCGCGATCCACACCCGGGATGGTGTCCAGCAGAGCCACCGCCTCCAGCCAGCTCAAGGGCGGCTGACCTTCGCCAGCGATGCAGCCCTCCGCGGGGCCCCGACCCGTCTCCGATTCCGACCCCTCGGGCAATCGACTCATCGCCTCAAGCTGCCGCCCAATCTCCGCACTGATCTCCTCGATCTGTTCGTCCAGGAAGTCGATATGCACCAGCTGCTTGGCCAACAGAAAGCGATGGTGCGGCATAACAAGGCCCGTCAACGCCTTCTCCAGCTGAGGTATCTTGGCTCGCAGCCGCCCACGGGCCAGGTCGGCCAGAAACCCCGCGTTCGCCCGCCCAGCTGCGATTTCGGCCAGCATCGCCCGCGCCGACATGCCCATTATATCGGTCGCCACCGACGAGAGTTTGATGTTCGCCCCCTCCAAGAGCTTCTGCACCCGGTTCACGAGCCGCGTCCTTTCCTGAACCAGCGTTGTGCGGTAACGCGTCATGTCGCGCAACGCCCGCTGGGGCCTGGACGGGATGAAGCTGGCCTTCAGCAGACCGTGCATCATCAACTCCGCCAGCCATTCGCTGTCTTTGACGTCTGTCTTGCGTCCTGGTACGTGTTTCACGTGCTTGGCGTTCACCACCAGCAGTTCAAACGTGTCTTCCAGTACATTGTAGACTGGCTTCCAATAGTCTCCCGTGCTCTCCATGGCCGCATCGCTTACCTGCCATTCGAGCAACCAATCGTGCAGCTGGAGAAGGTCTGGCGTCGTGGTCCCAAAGGTCTGTGTCTCCCACTCCGCTCGGTCTTCGTCCGTCACTCGCATCCGCGTCGCCACGACCGTCTTCTTGTGTACATCCAGTCCAGCCACTCGCCTGTACAGAATCGGCAACATGTTCCACCTCCAGGTCTCAATTGGCTGGTCAGATGCCCATCGGTAGTCAGATTCTACCTAGCGTGCTCGCAGCAACAATTAGAGGTGCCCCTGGGCATCCGTGGCTATCTACTAATCAGGCTCTCGGCACCAGTGCGTCTTCGCCCTCAGACCAGCCTTCCCGCGCAAGCATACCACACTTGGACTGCTTGCGGAAACGCTCTGCACGCCGACTTATTTTCCTCCTTTGAGGAGCCCCCTGGGCATGGCATCTACTAAGTAACTCCGGCCGGCATGCGAGTTATTCCGATTCTGAGTGGTGCCCATGCACCATGGAAATTCTCAGAATGTCGAATGCAGTTGTGGTAGTACGCTCACACCTGCGTCAGTGGCCAATCTCGGCTCAATGACCTCCTAAGGCCCCTCTCAGCCAGGCCTGGCGCTCTACCGACCCCTGGGTCACAGACGTTCCACGCTCCGTCGACACGTCTCGCGTCCGCTGAGGTAGGTGCCCACTCCTGCCGAGGGGCTAAAGGACGCAAGATTGGACAAACAAGGGGCGTCCCATACAATGGAGACGAGCCCTCTTCCGACGCGAGGAGGGATCCGACATGAACCGAGTAGTAACAAAGAGGAGAACAACTATGCTAACGACTACGATTTTCCCCGGTCGGTACATTCAGGGCTCTGACGCTCTGCAGGCCCTGGGCGAGGAGGTCCAGCGGTTCAGCAGCCAAGCACTGTTCCTCATCGATCCGTATGTGATGGAGAACGTCTTGCCCTCTTTCGAAGAGGTCCTGGAGGAGACTCTCGACTATCGAGTGGAGCGCTTCAAGGGAGAGTGCTCCGACGAGGAGATCGAACGGGTCATCCAGGTCGTTCACGACGGCGGCTGGGAGGTCCTCGTCGGAGTGGGAGGGGGAAAGACCCTGGATACAGCCAAAGCCGTCGCGTACGAGACGGAGTGCCCGGTGGTCATCGTCCCCACCATCGCGTCCACCGACGCGGCCACCAGCGCCCTTTCCGTCATCTATACGTCGGAGGGTGAGTTCGATCGCTATCTCCTCCTGCCCAAGAACCCTGATCTCGTCTTGGTCGACACCCGGATCATCGCCGAGGCCCCGGTCGAGTTCCTGGTCTCCGGTATGGGCGACGCCCTGGCCACCTGGTTTGAGGCGGAGTCAGCCCGACAGAGCTACGCCCCGAATATGACCGGCAACCTGGGCTCGATGAC
>SKQX01000123.1 GCA_007118795.1 Thermoflexales bacterium
ACTGGTATCTTGGGTATGTTGCTCGGTCTTGCTGGCCAACCTAAGTATACTCCGCCTTGGGGAATCCAGCAAACAGACGCGGCCTACACTCGGGCCGGAGTCTCAGAGACGCTCGGTAGAGCAAGAGCCGTCTTCTGATGCGTAGTCCGAGCAAGTGGTCCACCTGTTGGAGCGAAGCGATGCCAGTATGAGTATTCTGCCTTCAGGTGGTCGGCATAGATAAAGATGAGTCGGGTTTGCGCCCTGGTTCTCCTTGCAGCTCGAGCCGATAGACATTGTCAACCAGACGATCCAGGATGGCATTTCCAATCGTCGGGTGCGGGAAGGAGCTGTGTCGATCATTGACGATCTCGAGCGGATCTTGAGCCAGGGAGCGTCCGAGGGAATAGCGGAGCCGGACATTGAATACCGGGAGCTGGGTACCAGGGAAGCTGTCGGAGAAGCTGGGTGCGACTCGTTCGCGCGGATGAGGGCGATCTGATGGAGGAGGGAGGCGCGGTAGATTTCCTAAGTTATGTCAAGCTGTGTGAGGTCCCGTGGCAGGCCGTGATGTCATCCACGTGCGTCTTTGTTGGTGGTTTGCAGAGCTTGCGAATTGTCCGCGATCCACTATACTGAACGACTGGAGAGGGTTCCTAGCTTGAGGTGGTCGAAGGACCAGCCTCTAACTAGGTAGGAACCTTCTCCATTCCCCCTCACGGATTTCGCGATCGTCTGCTTCGTCTCACCTCCTCTGGCACGTGGTAGTGCTCCTTGATGATGCCCTTGGCTTCAGACGCGGTGACAGGGTTCCCCGCACAGTCTCGCAATTCGTAGGGACGGCGCTCCTTCAGGACGGCAAGCACACGATCCAGTAGATGAGTTAACACCCTAACCCAGATTCGCCGCTTCTGTGAAGCCGACGAAAGCGTCCTCTGGGTCACATTCCATGGTGATAGACTGTACTGGTGTTTCTCGCTAGCGGAGGTGACGCTCCTAGACGACCTAACGAAAACACGCCCTGTCATTGGCCGATGGAGCTCTACTGATATCAACGGTGAACCGCTGGAGAAGAGCCGACTGAGTGGCAAGCTCCTGAGCATGGAAGGCTTCCGAGGCACGATTTGCTCCGTCAAGGAGTTCGAGTATCTCAAGCAGAAGATCAACGGGCGTGGCCCTGAGTATGTCCGGAAGACTGAGGCTGCGCTTACCGAACTTGAGAAGAGGATAGAGACACTAATTCGCAATCTCCACTGGATGGACTTCGAGATACTAGTTGACCTCATCTTTCGTCAAGCCGGTTGGCAGCGAGTTAGTGAGCTAGGAATGAGGCTGAAAACACTGGACCTCGACCTAATCTCGCCTATCACCGCGGAGCGCTTCGGCGTGCAGGTCAAGTCGAAGGCAAACCTAGCCGAGTTCTAGGAATACCAGCGTACATTCACGGACATGCAAGGCTACACCCGTCTGTACTTCATTGTGCACTCGCCCACCAATGACCTGAGAAAAGCCGAGACATTGGAAGACCTTAAGCTCTGGCTTCCCGAGGACATTGCCTGGCGGGTGGTGAAGTACGGGTTGGCTGAATGGATAATCGACAAGACACGGTGAGTCCTTGGAGTGCGCGGGCTGCCCCGGTCCTCTTGGGACCCGGGCGAACCCGAGTGCTTCGAGAGACTACGCCATAGGGGGACAATTATGCCCACAGCAGATGATTTTCGGAGCGAACTCAATAGGATTCTCAAACAGGCTGAAGAGCAAGGGTTGCCGAGCGTTCTTGTGAACTCGGGCGACTTGCACCGCAGACTTGGAGGATACCCCGGCCGAAGTCACCAGATGCCGACGTGCTGCTCAGTGATGTGGAGCATAAAGGGGCCCAGCGACGAGGTCATGTCGCAGCCACCGAGCGGCAAGGGAGCGACGCTTACAATTCGATACCGGACCCCAAGGCAATCGTCTCACGGCAGAACACCCGCCGGTGAAGAAGAGGAGCTTACACCACTGGCAATCGATACCTCGGTGTCCCTTGAGCGGGACTTGGAGAGGCACGTACTGGCCAACCTGGAGCAACTTGAGCCCGGTCTCCGTCTCTACGCCGATGAACACGTGTCTGGACAGCAGCTGGATACGGGAGAAGTTGGTAGGCTGGACATTCTGGCAGTAGATAAGGACGACAGACTCGTGGTCATTGAGCTCAAGGCCGGTATAGCCGACGATACGGTTTGCGGGCAGCTTCTTCGCTACTTGGGGTGGGTCAGCAGTAACCTTGCTGGAGGGAGGGAGACAAGGGGTCTCATTGTCGCAAATGGCTTCACCAACTCACTGGAGTACGCTGCAGGAGCCATGAACAGCGTTTCGCTGAAAAGATACGAGACCCTCTTTGAGTTCTCGGACGTCTAGCGGCTACTGTGTCCTCGCGAACTGATGGGTCGCATTTTTGAACCCTCCACTAGTGTCGTAGGCCAAGTTTCCTGGAAGCAGGGTTACCGAACCAGATGAGTGGAGTTGGGGACGAGGAAGGGCCTCGCCGGGTCCTTCGCGGAGGAGCAACCATCAGCTACTCGGCCACCGTTACAACCACTCGCCCTGCCACGCGCCGGGATATTACCCCAAAAACCTGTACCAGTAGGTAATGTGGGAAATTGACCTCCTCTGGCAAGTATGGGATCATAATTGTAGCAGCCAGAGGAGGCAAAAATGGCAAAGCGGTATTCGGCGAAGCTGAAGTTCCAGGTGGTCACTGAATTGCTGAGCCGCGACAAGTCGGCGGCGCAGGTGGCCAAGGTATACGGGATCCATCCGAACACAGCCAGGACCTGGGAGAAGATCTTCCTGAAGAAAGGCCCCGATATCTTCGCCGAGGACAGTGTCGTGGCCGAGTACGAGCGGCGGATTGCAGAGCTTGAGCAGTTGGTCGGCAAGAAGGAAGTGGAGATAGCGCTTTTAAAAGGCTTCTTGGGCTCCGGAACATGACGCCGGAGCAGAAGGTGTCTCTGGTGAAGACGGTGAAAGATACCTATGGTTTGAACCGCGCCCTGGCGGCGGCCGAGCTGCCGAAATCGACGTGGCACTATCATCAGAACGACAAGGTCACCTACGAGGAGAAGTACAGGCATCTGAAGGCCGTGTTGGAGAAGATTGCGCGGGAGCATCCGACATACGGGCTGCCGCGGATCATGGCCGAACTGCGGGAGGTGTACGACTGCGGCGTCAACCACAAAGTGGTAGAGCGGTTGCTGAGGCTCTGGGACTTGCGTATCT
>SKQX01000193.1 GCA_007118795.1 Thermoflexales bacterium
CGCCCCCGACTAGCCCCCTCCCCTCTCCGACGCCCCAGCCGCCACTGGCAGCACGCGTAAATGGTCACGCCATCTACCTGGACGACTACGAGGGACAGCTGGAAAGGTACAGGATTGCTCTGACTCATGACGGAATTGACCCTGACAGCCAGGAGGGACGGGACAGGCTGAATCAAGCCCGGGACAAGATTCTTGATGATCTGATTGAACGGGCCTTGGTCGAGCAAGCGGCGGTGAAGCTTGGCGTCGAGGTGACAGAGGCCGACGTGGAGCATCACATGCGGGAGCTGGCTGTTGAGGCGGGGGGTGAAGACGCTTTGCGCACCAAGCTGGCAGGTTGGGGTGAAACCTACGAGAGTGCCCAAAGGGAGATCCGTGCCCAACTGATCGGCTTGGCGATGGGGGAGCACGTCGTCTCCGCCGTGCCCCCGTCGGCCGAACACGTCCGCGCCCGCCACATCCTGGTGGACACGGCGGAGCAGGCCGACCAGCTCATAGCCGAGCTTGAGAGCGGGGCCGATTTCGCGGCGTTGGCGAGAGCTCGCTCGCAGGACTCGAGTACAGGAGTGAACGGCGGCGACCTGGGTTACCTCCCGCGAGGCATCCTGCTCGTTTCCGAGGTGGAGGAAGCTGCCTTCTCTTTGCAAGCCGGGCAGATCAGTGGTGTTGTGAGAAGCCAGCTAGGCTACCATATCATCGAGGTGGTCGAGCGCGATCCGGATCGCCCTACCAGTTCGGAAAACCTGCAGCTTCTCCAACAGCGGGCCGTTCAAGAGTGGCTGGAACACCTGTGGGATCAAGCAGAGGTGGAGCGTCTTCTGGGAGCGTCTCCGTAAGGAGTCCTGCTGCCGTTCATCTATCCGGCGGAATGGTCGACCCAAGCCCCATCTCTTGTTCGGTCGTCAGGTCTGTGCCTCAGGAGGGCTGCCCAAGGTAGGGCTGAGAATGCGTCCACAGAGGGAGCAGCTTCTTGACCTTCTCACTCTAGCGGTGCTTGTCGCCACGTTATTCCTGGCGAGCTTCTATGGGTTGGTAGCCCTTGGTGTATACGATATCTTCCCTCCTCCACCGGCCTCCGTTGCTCAACTCCCGGCACTGACGCCCACGCCTCTGACTACGTCGATTCCAACCTGGACTCCCACACCTGTACCCACGGACACGCCATCCGGGCCACCCACCGACACACCGGGTCCGACATTGACCCCATCCGCGACGGCTACCTTGCCCCGGACGGCTACTCCTACGTCTACGCCCACACCGACTCCCTCGCCGACCCCCACCGACTCACCGGAGCCCACTCAGGGTCGCTTTGTGGGGCGGGAAGTTCAGGATGAGAACCTGCTGCGAAACGCCAGCTTTGAGGGCGGCTGGTACGATATCTACACAGGGCAGGCGCCCGAGGGATGGCGGATCTATTGGTTGGATGGAGTTGGATTTCCGGGCTCGGCCGACGTCGCCCTGGCTCCCGAGACCATTATCGGGCATCGAGCGCGCACACCGCCCGAGGAGCGCGATCTGCTCTTCCGTGACGGTTCTCAGCACCTCAAGGTGTTCAAGGGATTCGCCCCCATGTACGCCGCCGTCGTCCAGGACGTGAGCGGCCTCGACCTGGGGCGCAGCTACCGTCTGGTGGCACCAGTTTTTGTGGACACGTACATCTGGGATAGCGGAAAGGTGGCCCCGGGTCCCGAAGCGGCTCGTCTGCGCCTGGGGGCTGCGCCCCAGGGGGCCGTCTGGCGCGATGAGGGAACCATTAACTACAGCCAGTGGTGGGATGGGACGAATACGTCCAACTTCTTCCTCCGCTACTCCGACTACACCTTCGATTTCGAGGCGACGGCGCCGGAGATGACGATCTACATCGAGCTGGCCGCTATCTGGGGGCTGAACAACAATGGCTTCTTTCTCGATGACGTGGCGCTCCATCCCCTCGGTTCGCCAAGATAGGCAGTGATGAATTGGGGAATGCGAACAGGGTGCTTGCGGCGCAGTGTAGCGATTGCTCGGTGGTCCCGACACCCAGGTCCTGGAGCTCACCGACCTCCGAGTCGGCCCCGACCACGTCTTGCCCTTGCCAGTGTATGAACGCTCATACCCACCACGGCAGTCTTCCGGCAGGGCATGGATGTCTTCCCGGTGGCGACGTTATCGGTTCCTGGTATGGCTGAGGGAGTTCTGACCGTGGGTACTCTGTACGTCGTTGGGACGCCGATCGGCAACCTGGAGGATATCACGCTGCGCGCGCTCCGGATCCTGGAGGAGGTCTCTCTCATCGCGGCGGAGGACACCCGGCGCGCGCGGGTTCTCACCACGCATTACGAGATCGACACCCCGACCACCAGTTACTTCGAGGGCAACAAGCTGACCAAGCTGAATGTGATCCTGGCCGCGCTTGAGGCAGGAGACGTAGCCGTGATCTCTGAGGCGGGGATGCCGGGCCTTTCCGATCCCGGATACGAGCTGGTTCAGGCGGCCATTGAGCGCGGCTACCACGTCGTCCCCATACCTGGGCCCACGGCACCGGTGACGGCCCTGGTGGTCTCCGGTCTGCCCACCGACAGCTTCCTCTTCCTCGGCTATCTGCCCCGGCGCAAGGCCCGGCGACAGCGTCTCCTTCACGGGGTGGCGCATCAGCCGTTCACGCTCGTCGCTTTTGAGACCCCGCACCGGCTACAGGCCGGCCTCGCCGACATCCAGGCCGTCCTCGGTGATCGACCGCTGGCTATCTGCCGTGAGATGACCAAGACCTACGAGGAGATATGGCGTGGCAGCGTGTCGATGGCTCGCGCCCACTTTGGTGAGCGCCAGCCCCGCGGCGAGTTCACCCTCGTCATTGGTGGCGCAGAACCGGGGGAGCAGCGTTGGGATGAGGAGCAGGTCCGCTCGGCCCTCCGCGATCTGCTAGCTCAGGGCCTGCGACGGCCTGATGCCGCCAAGCGGGTCGCCGACCTCTCCGGATGGGACCGCCGCCAGGTCTACCAACTCGGCCTCTGATCCCATCCATCGTTCCTGCGAGGAGGCTTGCTTATGGACCTTACGGCTGAGGAACGCGCCATGTTGACCGGAGATCTCGGTCCGGGGGTGTCTCAGGCTCTGGAGATCATCGTTGCGCTCGGAAGAGTGTACGGTGCCCAGGGATTGGTGCCCGTGACCTCCGTCCAGGTGGCCGGGGTCAGCTACCGCAATCTGGGTGAAGCCGGGCTGCAATTCCTGACCGAGTGGGCGGCTCAAGGGGCCCG
>SKQX01000163.1 GCA_007118795.1 Thermoflexales bacterium
ACGCGTCTGGTGGTGAGTATCGCCAAGAAGTACATGGGCCGGGGGGTGCCGTTCCTGGACTTGATCCAGGAGGGGAACCTGGGGTTGATGAAGGCTGTCAAGAAGTTCGATTACACGCGGGGCTACCGGTTCAGCACCTACGCGACTTGGTGGATCCGTCAGACCATCACACGATCGATCGCGGATCAGGGCCGGACGATCCGCGTCCCCGTCCACATGTCGGATCGTATCCGGCGGCTCTACAAGGCCGCCCGCCAGCTGGAGCAGGAGTGCGGGCGACCACCCACTCCGGAGGAGATCGCGCAGGAGATGGGGCTGGAGCCGGACAAGGTGCGATGGATGCTCCGCGTCTCCTGGCGACCGATGAGCCTGGAGCGGCCCATTGGCGACGAGGGCGATAGCGACGAATTGGGGAGTTTCATCGAGGATCGTACCACGCCCATGCCCACCGAGGATGCCTCCCAACGTCTGCTGGCTGAGAAGATCCAGGAGATGTTGACGACTTTGAGCCCGCGCGAGGCCCGCATCCTGCGGCTGCGTTTCGGCCTGGTGGATGGGTGCAGCCACACATTGGAAGAGGTTGGTCAGCGATTTGGGCTGACGCGTGAACGGATCCGGCAGATCGAGGGTAAGGCCCTGCGCCGCCTGCGGCATCCGCGGCGGAGTCGGGAGCTGCAGGACTATCTGTGAGATGAGGAAGGGGATACGCTGCGGACGCAGCATGCGGATGGGCAGATTGACGTGGCCAGCTGGTAGGGGGGACGCCAGCTCGGGATAGGTCTCTGCGCATTCTCGGCCCACGGCAAGAACCGCCAGCCCTCCCGCTGGCGGTTCTTGATTGTACTTGCTGGACAGTATGCTAGAATGGACCATCTCGGAGGAGCACGCAAGGAGGGGCGTTATGGCTGACCATGTTCTCGTGTCCATCGCCTGGCCCTACGCCAGCGCTAAGATCCACGTGGGGAATGTGACTGGGTCGCACCTGCCCGGCGACATCTACGCCCGCTACCATCGTCTGATGGGCCATCGCGTGCTGATGGTCTCTGGCTCCGACTCGCACGGCACGCCGATCACCGTGCGGGCCGAAGCAGAGGGCAAGAGTCCGCGGGAGGTCTTCGAGCGCTTTCACCGGAGCTTTCTGGAGTTGTTCCAGCGCCTGGGCATCAGCTACGACCTGTTCACGCATACGGACACGGAGAACCACCACCGGGTCTCCCAGGACTTCTTCTTAGCGCTGTTCGAGAACGGGTACCTGTATAAGGAGACGCAGCAGCAGATGTACTCCGTCGAACAGGGGCGTTTCCTTCCGGACCGGTATGTCGAGGGGACCTGCCCGAACTGCGGCTACGAGGCGGCCCGCGGGGACCAGTGCGACCTGTGCAATAAGCTTCTTGATCCCGAGGAGCTGATCGAGCCACGCAGCGTTCTGGATGGAAGCGTGCCAGTGCTTCGCGAGACGGAACACTACTTCCTGGATCTTCCCAAGCTGGCCCGGGAGGGCCTGACCCAATGGCTAGCGCTGAACAAGGAGCACTGGCGACCCAATGTGATCAACTTCGCCCGCAACTATGTGGGCGAGGGCCTCCAGGGCCGGCCCATCACCCGGGATCTTCGATGGGGGATCCCGGTGCCTCTGGGGGGATGGGAGGAGAAGTGCCTCTACGTCTGGTTCGAGGCGGTGATCGGCTATTTCTCGGCCAGCGTCGAGTGGGCGCATCAGGAGGGCTGCCCGGAAGCCTGGATGAACTGGTGGTACAACCCGGGAGCCAAGACCGTCTACTTCATCGGCAAGGACAACATCCCGTTCCACGCTGTGATCTGGCCGGCGGAGCTGATGGGCGTGAAGCGGCTCTATGAGAAGTCGCCGTCTCAGGTCTTCAACCTTCCCTACAACGTGCCCGCCAATGAGTTCATGAATCTCGAGGGTCGGGGCATGTCGGGCAGCCGGAACTGGGCTGTGTGGATGGATGAGGCTCTGGATCGTTACCATCCCGATGCGCTGCGCTATTATCTGACAGCAGCCATGCCGGAGACCCGGGACACCAATTGGATGTGGGACGAGTTCGTCCAGCGGAACAACAAGGAGCTGGTGGGCACCTGGGGGAACCTGGCCCATCGCACGCTGACGTTCGCTTTCAAGCGATTCGACGGGCAGGTGCCAGCGCCGGGAGAGCTGGACCCGCAGGATCAGAGGCTGTTGGAGAAGAGCGAGGCGGCTTTCGAGACGGTGGGCCAGCAGCTGGCGGCGTGCCACCTCCGGGCCGCGCTGGGCGAGGTGATGGACCTAGCCCGCGAGGCGAACCGTTATCTGGACGACAAGGGGCCCTGGTTCCAGATCAAGGAGGACCGCGAGGCGGCGGGGACGACGATCTACGTCGTGCTCAAGGTGATCGATTCGCTCAAGGTACTCTTCTCGCCGTTCCTCCCTTTCTCGTCTCAACGGCTGCACGAGATCCTGGGTTATGAGGGGCAGCTGTTCGGAAGACAATACACGGAAACGTTCGAGGAGGCAGGGGGCCGGGTTCACGAGGCGTTGTGCTACGATCCGGGTCCGGCGGTGGGAGAATGGCAGCCGAGCCAGCTCGCTCCGGGGCAGGCTCTGAGCCAGCCGGAGCCGTTGTTCGAGACGCTGGATGAGAGCGTCATCGAGGAAGAGCGAGCCCGATTGGGGATGGAGGAGGTTCAGGATGAGTGAGAGCTTGTTGGACACGATCTTCGCACGACGGAGCATCCGTCGGTACACGGAGGAGCCGGTCGACGAGAAGAGCATCGAGAAGTTGCTCAAGGCCGCCATGGCGGCCCCGTCCGCCTCCAACCGGAAGCCGTGGCACTTTGTTGTGGTGACCGAGCGAGAGGCGCTGGATGGCCTCGCTGAAGCACACCCGTACGGCAAGATGCTCTTCGAAGCTCCGCTGTGCATCGCCGTCTGTGGCGACGTCACCGAGAGCGAGGGGTACTGGGTGCAGGACTGCTCGGCGGCGACGGAGAATCTGCTCCTGGCCGCGACGGCCCTGGGACTCGGTGCCGTCTGGTTGGGCGGGTATCCGCGAGATCAGCGGGTGGCAGCCATCCGTGAGCGGCTCCAACTCCCGGATCACATCACCCCTCTCAATCTGATCTCCATCGGACACCCGGGAGAGGAGAAACAGCCCCGGACCCAATATGATGAGGCCCGGGTCCACCGGCAGAGGTGGTAGCCAGGCGCTGAGGGGCGG
>SKQX01000107.1 GCA_007118795.1 Thermoflexales bacterium
ATGGATGTCCTGCGCCCGCTACTGGCGGAGGCCGAGGAGGAGATGTTGGGGACCATCGTCCTGGGCACCGTTGAGGGGGATCTCCACGATATTGGTAAGAACCTGGTCGGTATGATGTGTGAAGGGGCCGGCTTCGAGGTGGTCAACCTGGGCTTCGATCAGCCGCCACAGGCCTTCATTGATGCCATCAAAGAGCATCAGCCGGACATCGTGGGGATGTCCGCTCTCCTCACAACGACGATGCGCGCCATGGGCCATACGATCAAGGCGATCGAGGAGGCCGGACTTCGCGATCAGGTGAAGATTATGGTCGGTGGCGCTCCAGTCGACAAAGAATTCGCCGATCGCATTGGAGCTGACGGCTATGGGTCGAATGCCCCCGCCGCTTCCGATCTAGCGAAGGAACTCGTCGGCACCGCCTAGGACAGAGAGTCCAGGGCAGTTCGCCCCGTTGACCAGCCTAGGTTTCAACAGGGGAGATATGTCCACGCAAGTTAAGAAGACGAACTACACAGTGAATGCCACTGCGACCTTTGAGGTCCTCACAAACAGACGTCCTATAGTTTGTGAAGCCCCAAAGAGCGATACTCGGGCCAGATTGGGCAGCAGGGTCCGCACAAGATTGAGGGCGCTTCGGCAATGTTGTGCGAAGCCCCAGGGATTTGGATTCGCTTGGCCCCTGAACAACTGAACCTATCTGAGCCTGAGACTAGGAGACAGCTATCGCCAGGACGGTCGTCTTCAGGCGCGATCGTCAGTTACTTGGGCGCGCATAGTGGCGGCGATAGTCGCGATAATCACTGACCTTCAGGAAGAAAGGGCGCTGGTGGCGCCGCATATCGTAGAGAACACTGGTGACGAAGTCACTGGCGACAGCGATCAGAGCGATGAAATGGACCTTGCCCGGCGGTTTTCGGGCCTTGATGCCCCGATACATCGTCTGGTAGCGGGCACCCGGTGGCTCAAGTGTTGAGCCAGATTGATGGCACCATAGCGGCCGTTGGGCGAGCCCTGCTTGCTGATTCGCTTGGCACGAAGGAGAGTGGTACCGGAGATGTGCTTGCTGGTGGTCAACCCGAGGAAGCTGGAAGGTACAGATGTCCTGAATGTGAGCGTGGACCAGCTCGCGGATCACGTTGCATCGGATGGGACGAATGAGAGCCAGTCGGGACATCTCGACAAGTTGCTGAGCCTCGCTGAGGGCGAAGGCGCTCTGGCAGTGAGCGGTCACGGTAGTGGCGAGAACCTGGGGCCCAGCTAGCACGAACTCGTCGGGGAGAGATACTCTTGGAGCACGGCATAGACGGCTGGATGGTGCACCTCGCTGCCAGGAAAGACCTGGCAGCGAGGTGTTGAGTAGGCACGCAGCAGGGCGCGCAGCTAGTTCTTCTTGCGTTTGATCTGCTGGACCAGGCCCCGGGCTGCCCGGGAGTAGGAACGAGCGGTCATGAGCTCAGGATCATCTTGGAGGAGCACCTCAGGAGTGCTGCCCAGGCGAATTTGGTCAGCGAGCAGCAAAGCGTCGACAAGCTCGTTGCGGGCTTTCTTGGAGAGGACCACGCCCACATGCTCAGTGGTGCGAGGGTTGTAGAGCACCTGGACGATGTCGGGTTGCTGGCCTAGGAAGTCCCATAAGGCCCAGTAGTAGATTCCGTTGGTCTCGCCGGCGACGGCAATGCTGCGCAGGCCGCGCTGGGCGCAGGAGGCGCGGGTTCAGGCGAGGAAGCGCCAAAAGCCATCGGGCCGATTGAGGCATTGTTCCAGGGAGTCAAGGATGTCTCCGCTGACATCCAGGGCCAGGGCCGTGAAGGTCTGATCCACCACGTCGACACCGTTGTACACTCAGATAGGTTTCAAGATGTTCATCCGGATCTACACCCGCCCCCGCGGGGAAGAGCGCGGTCTTCAGCTCTTGGTTAAGGGCCTGACCGAAGGTTTGCAGCTCGCGATACATGTCGTACCTCTTTATCAGAGTTAGATCGGACGGGCCTGGAGCCAGGGGACGGTCATTGACCGCCTCGAAGGGCCGTCCCTTTGCAGCTGTCGGCGACGCAGCCTAGCGGCAGATACGGTGCCCAAAGCATCGTCCTTTGTGCGGGTCCGACCGAGCAGGGCGAGGCCTCAGTCTTTGGGACATGGCGGATCCACGGGACGAAACCCGAGGCTACCCTGGCTCGCTGCGACTGTGATCGCGGGGGAATGGCCCTTTGTGATCGGCGCTGTGGCCCAGACCGACTGTATCGCGAGCTGCTTCCGTCCACAAGTTCATCACACAAGGATGATCAATGAAAGCTGTCCTGGGCATTGATACCGGGGGGACGTACACGGACGCTGCGCTGGTCGACCACGAAACGGGGGCGGTCCTGACCGGGGCCAAGACACTCACGACGCGCCACGACCTGTCCGTCGGGATTGCGCGGGCCGTGGCAGAGGTACTGGAGCGGGGCGTGGTGTCACCTGCTGAGATCCATCTCGTCGCTCTGTCGACCACATTGGCGACCAATTCCATCGTCGAAGGGCAAGGGCGACCGGTGGGACTGGTGCTCATCGGTTATGATAGAGACCTGATGCGTCAGTACGATCTGGAAGGCGAGTTGGCAACGGGACGTCTGGCCTACGTATATGGCGGGCACGACGTAGTCGGCGACGAAGCGCTGCCGCTGGACGAGGATGCGGCTCGAGAGGTCATTCTGGCCTGGCGGGATGAGATCGAGGGACTGGCGGTGTCGGCCTTCTTCGGAGTGTATAATCCAGCACACGAGCTGCGCGTCAAGGCCATAGCAGAGGAATTGACAGATGTGCCTGTCACCTGCGGGCACGAGCTGAGCACACGCCTGGATTCGGTACGGCGGGCGACGACGGCCGCGCTCAACGCACAGTTGATTCCGCTGCTGCGAGAGCTGGCGACCACTGTCGGCGGGAGCCTGGACGACGCTGGGATCCACGCCCCGTTGATGATGGTGAAGGGAGATGGATCCCTGGTGCGCGCTGAATGGGCTATGGAGCGACCGATAGAGACGATATTGTCTGGACCAGCGGCCAGCGTGGTAGGGGCCTGGTACCTGGCGGGACGTCGGGACGTGTGGACAGTCGATGTCGGTGGCACTACGACGGATATCGCCGCCCTACAGAACGGTCGCCCAATACTGAATCCTCGCGGTGCCCGCGTCGGAGGCTGGAGGACGATGGTGGAGGCCGCCGACGCGCACACCATTGGCCTGGGCGGTGACAGCTACGTCAGTTTCAATGGGACCAACCTGGTCATTGGGCCGCAGCGCGTCATCCCTCTGTGTCTGCTAGCCACCGAGCATCCCGGCGTGGTTGACAAGCTCCGGATGCAAGAGCAGACGAGGGAGGGATGGCGAATCGGAGAGTTTGTCGTCCTTCAGCGGCGGGACGAGCGGGGCCTCTCAGAGGACAAGATCTCCCTGCTCCGCAGCCTCGCATCCGGACCTCGGCTGGTCAGCGAACTGGCGGAAGTCGGGGCCCTGGTTGGTCAATGGATCAAGAGCCTGGAAACACAACAGCTTGTGCTACGATCCGGTTTCACTCCGACCGATGCGCTGCATGCTCTGGGAACCCTTGATGTGTGGAATCCTGAACCGTCCCGCATCGGAGCAAGGATGCTGGCCCGACAGGTTAACCTGGAGCCCGAAGCCTTCTGTCGCCTGGTCATCGAAGGAGTTTCAGACCGGGTCACAAAAGCCCTGGTCACCAAGGTCCTCAGCGATGAGGGTACGCTGCCCCGCTGGGAGCAGGAACAGACCGCGGAGGAGATGCTGAACCGCGCCCTGGGGCGGAGGCCTGACTCGAACCTGGGCTGTCAGGTCAGACTACGTCACCCCATCGTAGCGATTGGTGCGCCGGTAGAGGCATATATGCCGCGCACGGCCGCGCAGTTACACACGGGCCTGGTCATCCCCCCGTACGCAGAGGTAGCGAATGCCGTCGGGGCAGTGACTGGGAGTGTGGTGCAGCAGATGCGAGTCACGATACAACCGGTGAATGAGGATCAGTTCAGGCTCCATCTTCCCGACGGCGTGTACGATTTTCCCACACTGGACGCGGCTGTGTGCTACGCCGAGAAGACCATCTCGGAAAGGATCGATGGCACGGCCCGGCAGGCAGGTGCCGAACACGTTGAGGTTCGCAGCGAGCGGGAGGATACGATCGCACCCGTACAAGGGGACCGGATCTACCTGGGGACGGAGATAGTGTTCACGGCCGTGGGAAGGCCGAGGTTAGCGGAATAGACGCATCCGGGCAGTTAGAGGGCCGCCAAGGGAAACGTCGCCCTTCACCCGGCCTGGCATCGGAGAGATCAGGCCCCGCAGCGCACGATCCGCAGCGAACGAGTGTCTCAACCCGTCGCCAACTGCGACGTGCACTGAGGGCAACGGGTGGCGCCGATAGGAATGGTGCTCAGGCAGTGAGGGCACTCTTTGGTGGTCGGGTCCTCTGGCTCTGCCTCCTTGGCTCGCTTCAGGCGGTTGACCTGCCGGACGATGAGGAACATGGCGAAGGCGATGATGACGAAGTCGAGAACCGTGTTGATG
This sequence comes from Thermoflexales bacterium, assembly GCA_007118795.1. GTDB lineage: Bacteria > Chloroflexota > Anaerolineae > B4-G1 > B4-G1 > SKLM01. Next base: position 4,557 of record SKQX01000107.1, read on the forward strand.
AACACACCGTAGTTTATGGTGGCGGATCCGGCCTCGGTGGCGGCCGCCAGGCTCTCATAACGCTCCCTGGAGAGCGTGATAAAGAGGTCGGTGAAGTCCACATTCCCCAGCAGCATTCCCACAGGCGGCATTAGAATATCGTTAACAAAGGATGTGACGATGTTGCCGAACGCGGCGCCGACGATGACGGCGATGGCCAGATCGAGTACGTTTCCTCGAAGAGCAAACTCCTTGAACTCCTGTAGCATAGCTTCTCCTTCTCGACGATTCGCCTCGGGTGTCCGCTAGCACAGCCTACCCGCCGGCTGTGCCGGTCAACCGATCACTGGCCCAGGTTTGGAGTCAGAATGATCCAAAGGCGCGGTCCCAGGCAGGGTGGCCCCAGCCAATGAGCTCCCCTGCCGCTCTCCCGTGAGACCCTCTGGCTATTCCACGTCCAAGATCACGACGTTCACCGCTGCCTGCTCTTTGAACTGGTGAGCCGACTCTACCGAGCCGATTCCTCTGCCCACGTGCATGGGTATGGCGACCTCGGGCTCGATCGCTTCACTTGCCTCAACGGCCTCCTCCGCAGTCATCACGTAGGTGCCGCTTACAGGGAGGAGAGCAATGTCGATGTCCCGGAGTTCGGCCATCTCCGGGATGAAGTCAGTATCCCCGGCGTGGTAGATGCGCTTGTCGTCCACGGTAACCACGAATCCGACGTGACCCGCTTCTTTGGGATGGAACGGCTCTCCAGGGCTCCGGAACTTGTCCACATTGTAGGCCGGCACTGCTTCCACCTCGATCCCACGGAGGTGTATCTGGTCGCCCGGCTCAACGATGCGTATGTCGCCCGTGAGCTCTTCAGCTGCAGCAGCCACCGTGACGATGATGGTCGTCTCGGTCTGGATCTTCGCGACATCCTCTGGCGAGCAGTGGTCGTGGTGCTCGTGGGAGATCAGGATAATGTCCGCTGGAGGCTGGCCTTCACCGAGTTGGTAAGGATCGAAGTAGATGGTCTCGGGGCCGTCGACACGAATGGCATCGTGACCTAGCCAATGGATACGTTCTAGCATGGCTCGTTCTCCTTTCTGGGATGCTCAGAGACAACTGTTGACTCCAAGACGGAGTGTACACCCCCAGTGCGATCTTGTCCAACGTAGGGCTGAGAACTACGTCGCACCGCCCCAATCGCCAGGCCCGCCGGGAGACCGATGGTATTTGCCGCCGTATCTCGATAGCGGATGGAGATACAGCGTGAGGCCTCGTTCTGGCGCCGGCGGTTGGCAGACCAAGCTCGTACAGCCAGGCTGGGCGATCGGCCGATCCCGCAGAAGTCTGCCAGACGATGCGGATGACGGTGGTGAAGGCGCACCTGCGGACCTGGTTCGGATCTCTACGGTCCCAGAACGGCGCCCTAACGGCGCGGCGCCGGCGAATCAGGCCTCAGCAGGCAGGAGCGAGGGTGAACGGAGAGCCGTATCAACAGACAAAGGTTGGCTCGCCGAATTGGACAACGTGGAGCAGATGAAATGGCAGGAATGGGAGGGATACAGGAGCTGGTCGGAGTGGCTTGGATGGGCCCGCGCGGGAAGAACGAGGTAGCGGAGGCAGGCTGGTTGCGCCAGTGGGCGGGTCTCAGACCCGCCCGGAGCTAGTGTCAAGGGTTAGTGTGCTGCCTACGAGGGACAACCCGCGTCGCTGGCACTCCTACTAAGAAAGCGCATTCGTTGTGTGAGAGTTGAGTTGTAGGCGAAGAAGACAGTGGTAGGGAGACGCCCCCTCACCCTAACCCTCTCCCCTGAGGGGAGAGGGGACACGGCGGCGCAGCCCCGCGAGCCCGGCGCGCTTTCTTCGATTCAGAGTGGCGCGCCACGCGCGCCATGGATGTTCTCGGAATGACAGGTATGGGGGTTTCTTCCCATTCAGAGTGGTGCCCGGCTTGAACGTCCAAGCCACGCGCCATGGATGTTCTCGGGATGACGGCCCGGCCAGGATGGGCTTGGGCGTCTGTCCCACTAGGCAGCGGCGGGCTGGATCGCGGGGCGGAACTTGTAGCCGTACACGATGGGGCCTTCCTCTCCGCCACTCTGCATACGGCGGGTCACCATCTCGACCGACATCCCGATCTTCACCTGCTCACTGTCCAAGTCCGTGAGCTGCGCGGTCACCAGGGGCCCCTCCTCCAGACGGACCAACGCGACGGTGTACGGCGCGAACTCCTCGAAGCCGCGCGGTGGATGATAGACGGTGCTGTAGGAGTAAACCTCACCCCGGCCGCTAAAGGCGACCTCCTTCTGTTCCATCGTCTCGCACTCCGGGCAAACGTCACGCGGGGGAAATATCCTTACTCCGCACGATTCACAGATCTCGCCCACCAATCGGTATCGTTGCTGACGTAGCCGCCAATTCCTGGGTACGCTGTTCATATCAAGACCTCCTCGAGTATAGGTGGGACGCACTTCCGAAGTGCATCGCCCCCAGTCTATATTCGCTCCAATATATGTGTGATCACGGTGGCTCCACTACCGCCGATGTTCTGAGCCATTCCGACCCGCGCGTTCGGCACCTGATTCTCTCCGGCAAGCCCACGCAACTGCTGTACCACCTCGACGATCTGGTAAACTCCCGTAGCGCCCACCGGATGCCCGCGCGCCTTTAGCCCCCCCATTGTGGTCACAGGAATCCGTCCTTCAATCCCGATTTCTCCGTCGGCGGCCAGCGCCAATCCTCTTCCTCTGTCTGCGAAACCAGCTGCCTCGAGGCTGAGGGCCGCCATAATCGTAAAGGCGTCGTGGAGTTCGAAGAGATCGATGTCCGCCGGACGGACGCCAGCGGCGTTATAGGCACGTTGCGACGAGAGTTCCGCTCCCGCGAGGACCAGAGGATCGTTCCGATCGTGGACAGCCAGGGTGTCCGTTCCCACGGCAGAGGCCGCTATGCCCACAGTCGCCATCGACTGATGACGGGTTTCGCCAAGCGGGGCCAGCACAACCGCTGCCGCGCCATCACAGATGGGCGAACTGTCCAGCAGGTTGATGGGGTCGGAGATCATCCGCGCACGACGGAACTTCTCACTACTGACCGGAAAACGGAACATCGCGTACGGATTGGCGAGGGCATTCTGATGGGCGTTGACGGCGAAGGGCGCGAAGTCCTGATGGCCATACCCATATTGGTGCATGTAGCGCCGCATCACCAGCGCATTCAGCGTGACGAACGATGCGCCATGGGCAGCCTCGTAATCAGCGTCAGCAGCCATGGCCAGGGCTGCTGTGGTGTCGGGACCGAGGGTATCGGTCATCTTCTCCACCCCCACCACGATCACCAGGTCGGCGAGCCCGCCGGCGACGGCGACGTAACCCATCCGCACTGCCGCAGCGCCCGATCCACAGGCGGCTTCGATCTTGAATGCCTCAACGCCTCTTAGGCCAGCGAAGTCGGCCACGAGGGCCCCGAGATGCTCCTGTCCCTCCAGTTCTCCCGACAGCATATTGCCCACGTAGAGCGCATCCGCCCTGACAACACCAGCATCGGCCATGGCGGCCTGCACCGCCTCCAGCGCCAGGTGTCGGAGACTAACGCCCCAATGCTCTCCAACCTCGGTTTGTCCTACTCCGATGACGGCTACCTCTCTCATGATCTCCGTTGCGGTGGCAAGTCTACTCTCGGCCGGCTGGATTACCGGACCAACTTGTTACTGTAACGTGCATAGATAGCGTAGTCAACTTCACGCCGCCGTGTCACGTAGTCTCGCGTCCTCGGCGCAAGACGCTGGCGTTCTAAGATTGCGTCGGTGACCCGGATCGACAGAGCATCGGAGCCGGCACCGGAACCATAGCTCGCCAGAAGCACGCGGTCGCCAGGCTCCGCAATATCCAGGACGGCGGTCAGACCCAGCGGCGAAGAGGCGGCATAGGTGTTGCCGATCTCGTTGACCAGAAGTCCGCTCTGAACTTGTTCGACGGTGAATCCCAGTTGCTTGGCCACGCTGATGGGGAACTTGACATTGGGTTGGTGGAAGACAGCATACCGGTAATCGGGGGGCTCTGTCCCCAGACATTCCATCAAGCTCCGAACGGCCTCGACAATGTGCGTGAAGTAGGCCGGCTGGCCCGTAAACCGACCGCCGTGCGACGGGTACCGCTGGTAGGCTCGCCGCCAGAAATCAGGGATATCCGTGGCGTAGGAGAGAGAGCCCTCGAAGGTGGCCAAGGCTTCTCGCGCTGGGCCAACCAGGTACGCCGCGCTACCAGCGGACGCTGTATACTCCAACGCGTCGGCAGGGCGGGCTTGCGCCACATCAGAGCCGATGGCCAGGGCGTAACGGGCCATCCCAGAGCCAACGAATCCAATCGCAGCCTGGATTGCCTCGGTGCCGGCCTTGCACGCGAACTCCCAGTCAGCAGCCTGAGTGTACGGGGTCGCACCGATGGCTTCAGCGACGATGGTCGAGGTAGGCTTGACGGCATATGGATGAGACTCGCTGCCCACCCAGACGGCTCGGATCTGGTTGGGGTCCACGGGGCCAGCTCGCGACAAGGCGTTACGGGCGGCCTCCACGGACATCGTCACGACGTCCTCGTCCAGCCCGGCCACCGACTTCTCCTTGATCGGCGTGGATCCCTGGCCCTGCATCCAGACTCGGGCCACCTCCGCGTTTGGCAAGCGATAGCGGGGTACATAGGCTCCGTAGCCCACGAACCCGACCTCGCGCCTCGGCTTGAGCACCATCGATCCGTTACCTGGCGTGGTCATGGACTGTGTTGGAGAGCATCTCGACTATGCTCCCTCGGACACGTGACCCGGAGCCGGGACAAGGGACGCCCATATCGAGAGTGAGATGATCTCCGGGACGTGATCCGTCCGGCAGTGCCACCCGGTACCACGATCCTATAGTCCGCCACGGCGGCCTCCTCACTCACCGTGCACGTCCTCCAGAATGGCTGCAGCGTGATCCTGGCGAATCTCGCCTCGCTCGATCAGCGCCTCTGCCACCTGTCGGATCTCCTGGCCCTGGGCTCCGGCTGCCATAGCCACCTGTCGAGCGTGGAGCTGCATGTGCCCCCTTTGGATCCCCTCTGTGGCCAGGGCCCGTAGAGCGGCCAGATTCTGCGCCAAACCCACGGCAACGATGACCTGGGCCAGCTCCTGCGCCGTCTCTGCCCCAAGGATCTTGAGTGCCAGCCGAGCCGTAGGATGCACCTGTGTCGCCCCCCCCACGATCCCAGCGGCGACAGGCATCTCCAGCGTACCGGCCAGCTCGCCGCGGACGTCCTGGGCCCAGGTGCTCAGGCTCCGGTAGCCACGTCCACGCCCGGCATACGCGTGAGCTCCAGCCTCCACCGCCCGCCAGTCATTTCCTGTGGCCAGGACAACGGCATCGACCCCGTTCATGATCCCCTTGTTGTGCGTCGCAGCACGATACGGATCGGCCGCGGCGAACGCTGAGGCATCGACGATGTTCTGGACCACCTCCTCTCCGGAGAAGCCCTGGAACGCTAACGCCTCGGCCGGCACTCTGCACCGCGCCCTTGCCAGCCGCCGATCCGCCAAGTTGGATAGGATTCGGAGTCGCGTCCGCCCGCCCGTGATCTCCTCGATACGAGGTGCCAGCGACTCACAGGCGGTGTTGACAACGTTGGCGCCCATAGCGTCGCGGCAGTCGAATATGAGATGCACGATTAGCATCGGACCTACGGGAGTCGCACTCAGGATCCGCACCTCCAGCTCTCGCGCTCCTCCCCCCAACCGTAGGAGCAGGGGGTCGGTCTCGTCTGCCAGGGCTAACAGCTCCTCACGGGCGGCCAGGATATCGAAGCGCGCTGAGTGAGGGTCTGCTACGTTCAGCACCTGAATCTGACCGATCATCTCTGAGGGGGCGGCCGTGGCCTGAAAGCCTCCTCCAGCCCGCACTAACTTGGCAGCGAAGGACGCTCCCGCCACTACCGACGGCTCCTCAATGGCCATCGGCACCAGGACATCGCGTCCGTTGATCAAGAAGTTGACCGCGATTCCCAGAGGCAGCGCGTGCAACCCGATGACATTCTCGATCATGTCGTCGGCTCGAGCCAGATCCAGACCCATCCCTCGGCCAAGCGCTGTCGCCTCTGCAGTGGAGAGGTCGGCCCATTGAGCGACCCGTTCAACACGGTCGGCCAACGGCAGCTCATAGAATCCGGTGAACCGAGAAGATGGCGTCATATCCCTCCTGGTCGGCATCGACACCGATTGTATCACATCAAAACCGCCGGACGCCTGAGGTCCCGGCGGCTGCATGCGTATAGTATACCACGCTCGTCCTCCCAAAACCTGTCAACCTGCCCTCGGAGCCTTCCAAAAACCTATCACATGTCCCAAGGTGCGACGCGCTTCGGAAGTGCGTCGCACCGCCATCACATCTCCGTCGCGGTGCCAGAAAGCGTCCACTGGATTATCTCTGGCGGGCAGAGGAACCGAGCCCGCGGAGCACCCAGCCCTTCCATACCCAGACCGCGGCTGACATAGAGGGTTGTCCCCTTCTCCTGGTACCGCCCCATCTCGTATCGCTTCCAGAAATCGGAGCTGGTCAAGACGGCACCCAGGAGCGGCAGGCGGATCTGTCCTCCGTGGGTATGACCACACAGATAGAGATCGACCCCGCATTCCGTCGCTTCCGGCATCAGGTCCGGGGAGTGGTAGAGCAGCAGGGTGAATCGATCCTCGGGTATATCGGCCAGGAGGCGACGAAGCCGAGGAGCGTCACGGGCCCGCTCCCGGGTGCACTGTAGCCCAGCGATGCGGAGATTGTGACCACTCACTTGCAGATCAACCGCTTCGTCCTGGAGCCAGTCGATGGGCAGCCCGGCGAATATCGCCGGTATCACCTCTTTCAGGTCAACGGGGGGACTCCCGGTGATGGCGTAGATGGGGACGCGGCTGGCACGTCCCAGATCGGCGCGTTGACAGAGGGCCTCCAGCAGGCTCCGGGCCTGGGCCTGAGCCTTAGGGTCGCGGACAGTCGACAGGTTGAGATAGTCGCCGGTCAGAACGATGAGGTCCGGGCGCAGGCTCTCGACAAGATTCAGCATCTTGTGTTCCCGTGCCGTGATTCTCTCAACGTGGATATCGCTGATATGCAGGATTCGCAGAGGGGTGCCGCTGTCGAGTTTGGGGGATTCGAGGGCCTGCTGCGTCACTTGGACAGCGAAAGGCTCCACCCAGGTCGCGTAAGCGGAAGCGGCAG
>SKQX01000042.1 GCA_007118795.1 Thermoflexales bacterium
CGTGGACGAGCTGAAGTGGGAGATGACCGAGCCCTTCGAGTTCAGGGGAGGCCCGACCGACGACGATCTGCGGCGTGGCGAGGCCTTTGGCGCTGCGTTTGCGCGGCACATTGGAGAAGCTGTATAGCGCCTTGGAAGGGACGGGAGTAAGCAGATCTGTCGCTAGTGCCTGCTCCCCTATGATGGCCAACGTAGAGGAGGACTCTATTTCAGATATGTTACGGGACAAAGTGGTTCTGATCGGCGGCGCTACCGGAGCCCTGGGTTCAGTCGTAGCCCACCAGTTCGCCGAGACGGGGGCACACCTCGCTTTGACCGGCACCTCTCAGGAGCAATTGGATGAACTGGCGGGGGAGCTAGATCTGGCGGACGAGCGCACGCTCGTGTCAACGGTGGATGCGACGGATCCGGAGAGCGTGGACCGATTGGTATCTACTGTGGTGGAGCGCTTCGGCAGCCTGCACGTATTGCTCAACACCGTTGGGGGGTGGGGTGGGGGGAAGACTGTCGCTGAAACCCCGGTGGGCCAGTGGGACAAGATGCTCGACCTTAACCTCCGCACGGCTTTCCTGATGTCGCGGGCCGTGTTACCCCACATGCTGGAATCGGGCTGGGGGCGCATCATCCACACCAGCTCCAAGACGGGCGTTGAACCCCGGGCGAAGCAGGTCGGCTACGCCGTCGCCAAGATGGCTGTGATCACACTTACCGAGGTCATCGCCGAGGAGGTCAAGGGATCCGGCGTGACGGCCAATGTGATTCTCCCCGCCATCATAGACACGCCGGCGAATCGACGCATGATGTCCAACGCCGACGCGGACAAGTGGGTTCCGCCCGAGCACATTGCGGCCGCCATGCGGTTTCTGTGTAGCGAGTCCGCCGCTTCAATCAACGGAGATCGCATACCAGTGTACGGCGCAGTATAGGCCAACAGTCCTCGGCGGTCGGTCCATTGACGCACCTGCTGTGATGGAACTGGCAGAGTTAACTAGATCAGCATTGACTTTATCATCAAGTTGCGGTATAATGATGAGAAACGGCGGGGAGGTTTGGCTGTTAGCGGTCTGGTGACCGATATCGCAAGGGACCAAAGGAGCCTTCATTGCTTGAGGATACCATCTACTTGGACAACGCCGCTGCGACCCGCCTGGATGAGCGGGTCATGGAGGAGATGACCCCGTTCTTCTTCGACATGTACGCGGTCGCTACCTCTCAATTCGGCTACTCGCTGGGGATCGATGCCAGAGACGCTTTGGAGGATGCACGGGCTCAGATCGCTTCCCGGATCGGTGCCGAACCGGACGAGTTCATCTTTACATCTGGCAGCACGGAGTCCAGCAATCTAGCGCTCAAGGGTGTGGCCCAGGCCGTCAGCGAGGGGAGGCGTCACCTCGTAATCAGTCCGCTCGAGGATTTTCCCGTGCTTCACGGGGCGCGGACGCTGGGCAAACAGGGCTTCGACGTAACCTCGGTTCAGGTCGACGAGATGGGTCGCGTCGATCTTGAACACCTTCGAGAGATTGTCTCACCCCAGACCGCACTGGTCTCCATCCAGATGGCCAATCAAGAGATCGGTACGACTCAGGATGTGAACGCAGTCGGTGAGATCTGCCGCGAGAACGGAGCTCTCTTCCATACCGACGCTACCCACAGCTTTGCCCGTCTTCCCCTGGACGTGAGGAACCTACCCGTCGATCTAATCACGGTGGGTGCTCACACGATCCATGGGCCCAAGGGTATCGGTGGGTTGTACATTCGGGATGGAACGCCGATTCGGAAGTGGATGGACGGCGGCTTCCAGGAGTTCAACCTCCGTCCGGGTGTGGAGAACATCCCCGGGGCGGTTGGCTTCGCCAAGGCCGTAGACCTCGCCACCGCGGAGGAGGCCGTTCGCCTTCGGGCCTTGCGTGACCGACTGATCGACGCGCTCCTTCAAATCCCCCACACGCGCCTCAACGGGCATCCGATGCATCGCCTCCCGCACAACGCCAATATCTCGTTTCGTTTCGTGGAGGGCGAGTCGCTCCTGCTCCACCTCGATATGCGTGGTTTCGCCGTCAGTACCGGCTCTGCTTGCTTCAGCCGCTCATTGGAGGCCAGCCACGTCATCCTGGGGATCGGGGGCAACCACGAGCGAGCCCATGGGTCCGTCCGCTTTACCTTTGGGCGCTACAATGATGAGGGCGATGTGGACGCCGTGGCGGAGGCCGTCGTCGATATCGTCAAGGAACTGAGACGGATCAGCCCGCTGGGGAAGGACAGGTCGTAGGCCGCGAGCTTGTACAGGCCAAGAGCCTTCACAGGCCCAGAGCCCTTACACAAACAGGAGGAAGGTACAATGATTAGCAGTGCGATGCAGGACGCGATAAACGTGCAGATTCGGGATGAGCTCTATTCCGCCTATCTCTACCTCTCCATGGCAGCATACTTCGAATCAACGAGTCTCCCCGGCTTTGCCAGCTGGATGCGCATTCAGAGCCAGGAGGAGGTCAGTCATGCCATGAAGCTGTTCGACTTCGTTAATGAGCGTGGGGGCCGGGTGACCTTGCACGCCATTGAACAACCACCCCTAGAGTTCGAGTCGCCGCGGGCGGTCTTTGAGACCACGTACGAGCACGAACAGAAGGTGACGGGGCTGATCCATGATCTCTACGAAGTGGCGCTGGAAGAGAAGGACTACGCAGCCCAGGTGATGCTCCACTGGTTCATCGATGAGCAGGTCGAGGAGGAGGACGGGGTTTCGCAGATCCTCGATGTGCTGGAGCGTGTCGGAGACAACGATCAGGGCCTGCTGATGATAGATCGGGAGCTCGGTCGGCGTCAGGCCGATTAGCTGGGTTGACAGGCTATCGTCCGTTTGCCGGATCCGTCTCGACACGGATGATAGCCGTTGTTGATCGTGAAGGAGGTATGAAGGATGCCGCTCCCGTACAGTGACATTGTGATGGAGCACTTCCGTAATCCCCACAATGTGGGCCAGATTGAGGACGCAGATGCTGAGGCGGTCGAGGGTAGTCCCGCTTGCGGAGATATGGTGGCCGTCTATCTAAAGGTAGACGAGGAGTCGCAGCGGATCGACGATGTCAAGTTCGAGTCGTACGGCTGTGCCTCGAACATTGCGACGGGCTCCATCATCACCGATCTGGCCAAGGGGAGGACCTTGGAGGAAGCCAAAG
>SKQX01000060.1 GCA_007118795.1 Thermoflexales bacterium
GTGGATCTCGGCCCTAAGGGCGGCTACGGCCTTCAGCTCTCGGTTCAGCCCCAGAGACGATGCGGTGCTCCCAGGAGCAAGGGTTCTGGCACCACAGACCTTTGAGGTTTCGACTGACGCCTCGCAGCACGCTTTTTTGTGCCCGCTGAAGGCGTTTTCGGGTCTTGACAGGCCGCGCGAAAACCTCAAAGGTCTAAAACAGGTGCTCCTGGCGGTGCTCCGGTTCTCCGCCGGTCGGGTGACCAAAGTGGGGCGTCATGTCCGGCGGGCCTGCGGGGGGTCGGGTTCCAGAGCGGGGTTGGGCCGGGAGACGACCGGCTCAGGGTCGGACGGGTCGCAACACCCCGAGTCGTCCCGTCGGCAGGCTCAGCCCTGGGGCCGCCACACGCGCTCCGTGTTTCCTCTCAGGGTCCTGCCGGCCAGTATGACCACGGCGGCGATCAGAACCACCAGACCGATGATCTGGGGCTGCTGGAGGCCCAGCACCACCGGGTCGCCCCGTCGGAGGAACCGCAGAGCGAAGTCGCCGGCGGCGTAGAGGGCCAGATAAGCGAGGAACAGGTTGCCCGCCTGAGTCAGTCTACCCTTCCACCGCTGAAGCGCTCCGAAGACGACGAGGTTCCACAGCAGGAAGTAGAGTTGGGCGGGATGGAGAGGTTCCCCTTGGGGCGCGTAGCTGTCGGGGTGGGCATAGACTATGGCCCAGGGGAGGGAGGTGGGCAGCCCGTAGCAGCAGCCCTGGATCAGGCAACCCACCCTCCCCACGGCCTGCCCCAAGGGCGCGCCGGCGGCGACGATGTCGCACCAACTACCGAAGGACGGACGGCTCACGCGGGCGTAGAGCCAAAGGGCGAAGAGGGCGCCGAGAATGGCGCCATGGATGGCCCAGCCCTCCAGGCGCAGGATCCGGGCCGGCTGGGCTGAGTAGTACTCCCACCAATCGACGACGTGAGCGAGCCTGGCCCCCAGGAGGCCGGCAACGATCATCCACAGGGCTGCCAGGTAGAAGCTCGTGGATCGGACAGGAAGCCGGCGAGTTTCGTGACGGGCGATGACCAACACGACGGCGATGGCAGCGACGAGGGTTATGGCATACCAGGGCACTGCCACTGGACCGAGGACGAAGGCGATGGGGTCGACGTCGAGGGTGAGCATAGCCCCGTGTCCGACCGCTTAGTGGTCAGTCGGTGGTTCCTGCCCCTCCCGGAGCAGAGCGATGACGGCGGCCAGGAACACGGCGATGCCACCCAGAACTAACGACCATTGCCACACCTTGAAGGTGTCGAACTCGGTGAAGCGAGCGTAGGTGCCGAAAGCCAGAGCCAGGCCGCCGAACCCGAACACGATCCAGGCGGAGAGCGCGACCAGTCCCCTGAGCTGCGGGAGGTTCGACCAGAGCCCGAGGACGCTGGTCAGCAGGAACGCAGTCAGCGCCATACCGAGACGGACGATCCAACACGGCCCGCTACCGACGAGGGCCAGGGTGCCGTCGAGGAGCGTGAAACAACCGAAGAGAAACAGCACCCAGCCACAGATGGCTGTCAATGTCCGAAAGCCTCCTCGCGTAGACATCCGCACCTCCTTCCACCCCCACGCTCACGCCGGACCAAGGGTCCCGAGTCCCGTCTAGTATACCTGCCCGGACCGGGGCGTCAAGGAGCTGGTGGACAGGTCGAGGGGTAGGCGTCGAGCAGGACACCGAACACCCTCACCCATCTCACGCTCTCCTCCTGTTGCACGGTCGTTGCACCTCGCCAGAGTCGACAAGCGCCGTAGCCCTGATCAGGTGATGGTCTGCCGGACCGCTGAGTACGCCCGGTAGCGTTCCGCCTCAACCACGCGGCGGATGCGATCGACGGTCTCCCAGACCTCGGCATACGACGTGTAGAGGGGCGCCACGCCTATGCGTATGTTGTCCGGCTCACGGAAATCGGGGATCACGTCCATTTCCTCGATCAGGGCTCGGGTGATGCGGTATCCCTCCGCGTGACGGACGCTGACGTGGGAGCCCCGGCGGGCCGGATCGCGCGGGGAGCCCAGCTCGAAACCCAGGGGCGCAAGAAGGACATCCGCCAGGGCGATGAGGTAGGACGTCAGTCCCACTGACTTCTTCCGGATTCGCTCGATACCCGCCTCCAGGGTCAGCTCGATAGCCGGCTCGATGGCCAGAAGGGAGAGGCAGGGCGGGGAGCCCGCCAGGAATCGGGTGAGATCGGCAGCAGGTTCATAGTCCAGATCGAAGGCGAACGGCGCACGATGGCCCCACCAACCCCAGATCGGGGAGAGCAGCTCGGAATGGAGGTCTTCGCGGACGTACAGGAAGGCCGGTGACCCCGGGCCGCCGTTGAGGAATTTGTAGGTACAGCCGACGGCGAGGTCGACATCCCACTCGTTCAACTTGAGGCCCACCGCACCGACGGCGTGACTGAAGTCCCACAGGACCAGGGCGCCCGTGCTATGAGCCCGCTCAGTGATGGCCGGGACATCGTATAGATAGGCGCTCTTGAAGGTTGGATGGGATAAGGCCACCAGGGCTGTGGTCTCGTCGATGGCATCGAGCACTGCCTGCTGGTCGGTGGCTATCCCGTCTCGCGAGGACACCAGGCTCAGGACATGGCCCCCATCGAGCAGATCGACCGCCCCCTGCACGATGTACAGGTCTGTGGGGAAATTCAGCTCGTCACTGACGATCTGTCGGCGGTCCGGCCTCGCTCGGAGGGCAGCCACGACCAGCTTGAAGAGATTCACGGATGTGGAGTCGCTGATGATTACCTCATGGGGGCGAGCGCCCAGGATCTGGGCTACTTTGGCGCCGATGCGCTGCGGGGCATCGTACCAGCCCGAGCCCCAACCGCGGATCAGATCTCCGCCCCATTCGTCCTCCACCACTCGCTCCAACACGTCCCGGGTTCGCTTCGGGAGGCGGCCCAGCGAGTTGCCGTCCATGTAGATCAGATTCGAATCGCGGATCTCGAAGGCGTCCCGGAACCTGCGCAGCTCGTCGGCAGCGTCCATACGGTGGGCGAACTCCCGATCTGATTCCCAATGGGTGTGGTTCATGTCCTCTCCCTTTCGTCGTGGTCGCAGACTGTTTGTGGGCCAGAGGCTCCTGGCTTCGACTGCCCGCTGCCGGGGTAGTGTCCAGATTGTACCACCGGCGGTACCCGGGGGA
>SKQX01000067.1 GCA_007118795.1 Thermoflexales bacterium
CTGATCTGTGGTCAGCCCCAGGTAGGTGAAACCCATATCGCAATGGAGCAGATCACCGGGTAGGATCAGGTTCCTCTGATCCTCTTCCTCTGCCTTCTGCCCAATGGGGCTGGCCTCGAAACCTTTCCCCTGGATGTCCACGGTTGGCTGGAACCAGGCGGTGAGTCCGAGGTCGAGCATCTTCTGCCGCATCCACCACACCACGTCGTCCGTGGTGGTGATCCCCGGCTGGATTGTCCGGTCGGAGAAGGCGTCGGCGATGATCCTGTGGCCCAGGGCAACGATGCCCGGATAGACAGTGAGCTCAGACTGTGTCCGTCGCTCCAGCCACCCGACAGCGAGGCGCTCAGCGCTGGTCGCCCGGGATGAGTATACGTCGCCGAGGCAGGCGACCAGGTTCTCGTACTCGGTGTGCGTCAGACCGTCGGCAAAGGCAAAGGTATCCGACACATTGAGCCCGATAACCTGGGGGTCGCGCTCCTTCACCACACGAGCCAGACACTCATAGACGTCCTCGGCGTCAGGATCCCACGCCGACTCGTAACAGTCCCCGTGGCCATACCGATCCAGGGTGAGGCGTTCAACCGTACCATCGGCGGTGAGGTTGAATACCAGGATCGTCCGCCGTCGGGCAGACATGGCTGGCTCTGGCAGCAACGTCATGATCACCGGGTCCTCATTGTACTCCCGGGCTGCCACGATCCACATGTCAAATCCTTCCCGGCGCATGAGCTCTGGCAAGGCCTGGTCGAGACGCTCTGCCAGCCAGTTGTTGCGCACGTCTGCCCTCTGCCGCAAGGGCAGGATCTTGTCACGATAGGCGTCAGCGCTGAAATCAGCGCGTGTGATGTGTTTCACAGCACCTCCGAGTGTGATAGGTAATGGCGAAGTTTCGACTGCCTTCATAGTCCTACAACCGCACATGGGCAACCAGAGCTAGGTGGACGGCCCAAGACAGCCCCCCTGTAGGTTGTTTCTGGCCAGCGTGGGCGAGATTCTTCGTCGCTGGCGCTCCTCAGAATGACAAGTGCGGTTGTAGGGATAGGCGCCCCCTGCCTGCCAGGCCCTGGCTCAGACCGATGGGCCGGGCCAATCTCTGTACTCAGTACGGCTATGGTCGCTCAGGTGGCAATGAAGTGACCCCACAGAACTGGGCGGTTTTCAGGCGGTTGTGGGTTCCAGAGCGAGGACCAGAGTATGCCCCTCTTGCGCCTGGACCTCGAACTGCAGTGCGTTGAGGCACCCCTTGGATCGTCTGTGAGCGCGAACCAGCGGGGAGTCAATGCGTCACTTTGCTGCAGTATATAAGCTGGCTACTGACGTGTCAAGGGTGGTTTGGCGGCGCTGACCCGATTCGCGAGGCTCGCTGGGACAGCACGCCCATCGCGCCAGCATCGGGGGCCTGGCTACGAAGCCTACGTGCGGAAGAACGGGCCGGGCGTGAGATTCTGCAGCGTTGAACGATCAGCTGCGACCGTACTACCTCGACTTTGCCTATCGCGTCTTCGACGAGGTCGTCACCTTCCTCATCCCCGATAGGCCTAGGCCCCTGGTAGTGGTGAGCGTATCATAGACTCTCGCAAAGCCGCAAAGACGCAAAGCCGCGAAGCTAGTTCATCCCTTCGCGCCTTTGCGTCTTGGCGAGAGAGGGAGAGGCCCCTACTGTCAAACGAATCGCCACCATCTCTGATAGTCTACGGCCCGGCGTAGTTGGTGAGCGTATCATAGGCTCTCGCAAAGCCGCAAAGACGCAAAGCCGCCAAGCTGGTTCATCCCTTTAGCGCCTTTAGGTCTTTGCGAGAAAAGTAGGACAATGGTACTGGAAGACAGAGAAGCCGAGGGCGAGAGCGGGCGCCGTGTTGGCACTGGGAGCGCCGGGGCGCGGGCCCATGGCTCTCGGCGAAGCATCGGGTGGAGAGGAGGTGTTGATGGCACGGGGGAAGTCTGACATCGGACGGCAAGGAGCGCGCATCTGTTGCTGGCGGGTGGTTCACCGCGCGATCGGTCCCTTTGCCGTACTGGCTGTGGCGTTGTTACTTGTCACTGCGGCCTGCGGGAGCGCAACACCTGAGCCAACCGCCGATCCGGGGCCGCGGGGCACCGTCCGGGGGACGGTGGTGTACGAGGATCTGGCGAACGAGGGAGGTGTTGAGCCGATGGGCGGCGTGAGAATCGTGCTCTGTCGGGTGCCCGCGGAGGGCGTGCCGGAGGGCCCGGTGGTTGCCCCAGGCGCGGGCGGTGATGGGGAAGAGATCTGCGCGCTGCAGGCGGTGCCCACTGGCCTGTCCGGACCGGACGGCGCCTTCACGGTGGACCCAGGCCCGGCTGGCCCGCCCGTTCACTTCATGGCACAATGGCACCCTATAGTCGCCTATCTGATGCTATCCTGCGAGGTGAGGCATGCTCACAGTCACTGTCCAATGGACCGATCTCCGGCGATGGATTCGGGAGGTGTTGGACCGCGTGTGGACCGAGCGGGAGGCCACCTGCAGGAGCGACCCGGTTGATTGAGTGTGGGAGCGGTAGGTCTATGGTTGGTCAGTCGGTAGCCGCGGGCGGGAGCGACCGGTGGCGGGCATTGGCGCTGTTGGCCGTCGTCCTGATCCTATCGATGTCGACCTGGTTCTCGGCCTCGGCCGTGGTCCCTCAGCTGCGGGAGACGTGGAATCTCTCCCCGCTGGCTGCGTCGGGGATGACCATCGCTGTCCAGATCGGCTTCGTCTGCGGGGCCATCGTCTCCAGCCTGACGAACCTGTCGGATGTCGTCGCGCCGCGGCACGTGATCCTCGGCGGATCCATCGGTGCTGCCAGCGTCAATGCCCTGCTGGGAGCCGCCGGTGGGGCGGCCTGGGGGCTCCCGCTCCGGCTCGCGACAGGCTTCTTCCTGGCCGGTGTCTACCCACCCGCCTGCAAGCTGCTGTCCACCTGGTTTCAGGGCCGCCGCGGGCTGGCCCTGGGGGTCCTGGTGGGGGCCCTCGTCCTCGGCAACGGCACGCCGCATCTCGTGAATGGACTGGGTGGGTTGGACTGGCAGGTGGTGATCTTCGTGACCTCTATCTCGACCCTCATGGGCGGGTTGCTGGCCGAGTTCGCGGTTCGAGAGGGGCCGTATCCCTTCGCCCCGGGGTCCTGGGACCCCCGCCAGGCGGGACGCCTCTTCACCAATC
>SKQX01000009.1 GCA_007118795.1 Thermoflexales bacterium
GCGCCGAATCTCCGACAGGGTCATCACGCCCGTCTGGCGGGGGCTGCCCCAGACGAAGCAGTGATCGCACTCATAGGTGCACTGATAAGTGAGGAGCAGGTGGAGCGCTGAGATGATCATAAGTCTTCCTTTCGACCGCCTCTCGGCGGCGCGGTCCTCGCCGGGCGCGGCGGGCCGGTTCCGCTAGGACACAGTCACGGCGGCCACTCCGACCAGGCCGGACCCGGTCTGGACGGAGAGCCCCGGCGTCAGCTCCGCTGTGATGATGGGTTTCGTCCAGTCGAGCTCGGCGCGCAGTTGCTCCTCGAACCGACGGGTTCTGTCCAATGCATCCACGTGGATGATGGCCAGCCGCTCCAGCATACCTCCAGCCACCGCGGCCGCCGTGAGCTGGATCACCCGATCCCACGCCTTCCGCTGCGTCCGCACTCGCTCCAGCATCTGGAGCTCGCCATCCCGCAGGGTGAGGATCGGCCTGATGCTGAGAAGGCTGGCCACGCCCGCCGTGAGATGGCTAACGCGTCCGCTCATAGCGAGGTACTTGAGGGTGGAGAGGGCGCCGTAGATAGAGACGCGGCTGCCCACGTCCATCGCGCGTAGGATGATCTCCTCCCTCGCGGCGCCCACTGCCGCTGCCTCAGCGGCCGCCATGGCCATGAACCCCTGGCCCCTGGAGATGTTCTGGGTGTCGACCACGGTAATCGCACGGTCCAGGAGCATCTCGCGAGCTCTGCGAGCCGAACCATAGGTGGTGCTGACCCGGCTGCTCACGCAGAGGCAGATCACCTCATCGGCGCCTCCGTCGAAGGCCGCCTGGAACGCCTTGAGGAAATCCCCCGGTGTTGGGGCCGAGGTCGTGGGAAGCACTCCTTCGGCATCCACACGCCGGAATACCGACGCGTCGTCGATATCCAAGCCGGTCAGATAGGTCGTCTGCCCGAAGTGGATGGTGATGGGCACCTGACGGATGCCGTATTGCTCGGCGACTTCGGCGGGCAAGCTGGCGTCCGTATCGGTAACAATGGCGATCGATGCCATCTAGCCCTCCATCAGCTGCAGCGCGGCCGCGACGATGCGCTCGACGTTGGGAAGGGTCTCCGACTCCAGATGGCGTGCGTACGGGATCGTGGTTTCGGTGCAGACCCGAGCGTAGCGCGCCGGGATTCCGGCCTCCAACAGGACGGCGGCCAGCTCACCGGAGAGGCCGAATCCCTCATAGTCCTCATCCACCACCAACACGGCGTCGGCTTCTGAGACGGCGTTGCAGAGGGTGTCCCGGTCGACGGGGGAGACGGTGCGCAGGTCCACGACGCTGGCGGAGATTCCGATCCCATCCAGATGCGCGGCCGCGTCCAGGGAGCGGTGGATACCGACGCCCACGCTGATCAAGGTCAGGTCGGTGCCCTCCCGGCGGACGACGGCCTGGCCCAGGGGTTGCGCCGTCCAGGAGTCGGGGACCGGTCCCTTAGCGCCGTCTGCCGGGACGTCGAAGGAGACCGTGTCGCGTCCCCCACGGCCGAGCAGGTCGAGCCACGGGGCGGAGAGCAGCTTGTGCTCGAGGTAGATGACCGGGTCCTCGTGCTCCAGGGCGGCGAGCATCAGCCCGCCGGCGTCGGCCGGCGTGGAGGGAACCACCACGGTGAGGCCCGGGATGTGCGCCAGCCAGCCCCACAGGCTCTGTTCGTGCTGGGCGCCGTCGCCGTAGCCGCCGCCGCAGGGTGCCCGCACCACCAGGGGGACGGGCCACGTGTGTCCCGACAGGGCCCTCACCTTGGCGGCGTGGTTGAGCAGGGCGTCGGCCGCCACGCCGACGAAGTCGATCATCTGGAGTTCGACCACGGGGCGCAGGCCAGCCATAGCGGCGGTCACCCCGGCCCCGACGAAGGCGCTCTCACTGATGGGCGTAGCCAGAAAGCGGTCCTCGCCCAGGCGGGCAATGAGATTCCGGCGCAACAGGGGCACGTCCTCCCCCATCACGACGATTGTCGGATCCTCGGCCATAGCCTGGGCCAGGGCGTCGTCGATGGCGTCCGCGAAGCGCATGGTTCTCATTGGGTGGTCTCCTCTCACCTCCAAGATCCTCTATGGGGAGCCCAGTGGGCCCTACACCGGTGCGAGAGCGGTCTCGATCACGTGCTCGATCTCCTGGGTCACGTCCTGCTCCAGGGCGGCCAGACGTTCGGCCTCCGCAGTCAACCTTGCCCGGGCCCGTATCACGGGATCCCGATCCTCCTGGCTTGAGACGTCCCGGTAGCTGTTGAGCAGCGTCCCCGTGACGGACCGCAGGCCGGTCAGACGCCTGGTCACAGGCGCTCCCTTGGAACGGAGAAAAGAACGGGTCAGGGGCCAGGCCATCGCCGGCAGCTCGTGCAGTGGATGCCGCACGGTAGCCACCAGCGGATCGCCGAGGAAGTGGCCGTGAAGGTGAACGCAACCGGCGTGGAGGAACGTCGGGCCGTCGCCCCGCCGAGCTCGGTCGATCGCCTCGTGGGCGGCGTCCCAGACGGCATCAGCGTCGGCGCCGTCAATCTCGAACGCCGGCATGCCGAAGCCCCGGGCTCGCTCGGTCAACGTGCCGCCGGCAAGGGGGTCGGATCGGGACGCGGCGGCCCACCCGTTGTCCTTGCACACGAAGAGGGCCGGGAGCTTCCACACGACAGCCAGGTTGATCGCCTCCAGCATCATCCCCTGGTTGACGGCACCCTCTCCGAAGAAGGCCACCGCCAGCGTGCCCGGACGCAACCGTTGGGCAGCCAGGGCGAAGCCGACCACTGCAGGGCCGCCAGAGCCAACGATTCCCGAGGAGGCAGCCAGATGCTCCCGAGAGAAGAGGTGCATGTGCCCCCCCATTCCGGCACACAGTCCGTCTGGGCGACCCAACAGCTCCCGGAGCAGGGCCACCGGATCGATCCCGCGCATCAGTAGCGGAGGGGTCCCGCGGTGATCGAGGGCCATACTGTCCCCCTCGACAAGCTGCGAGACGACCCCGGCAGCGATGCCCTCCTCGCCGGTCCCCAGATGCATCTCTCCCGAGATGTCGCCGTCGTTCCAGAGCTGCTCAACGGCGAGCTCGAAGAGGCGACTTCGCAGCATCTCTCGATACAGCGTCCATAGATCAGGTGCCATGATTCCATCCCCTTCCGTCTTCGGTCGCCCGCCC
>SKQX01000020.1 GCA_007118795.1 Thermoflexales bacterium
AGATCGCCAACACCGGGCTGATCGAGGTGCCCATGGGCATCACGCTGCGGGAGATCGTGTACGATATCGGCGGCGGCGTGCCCGGCAATGGGGAGTTCAAGGCGGTCCAGACGGGTGGCCCATCCGGTGGGTGCATTCCTGCTGAGAGGCTTGACCTGGAGGTGGACTACGATAGCCTGACGGAGGCGGGCTCTATGATGGGCTCCGGCGGGATGATCGTGATGGACAACCATACCTGTATGGTGGATGTTGCCCGCTACTTCGTCGACTTCCTCAAGGAGGAGTCGTGCGGCAAGTGCTCACCTTGTCGTGAGGGCATCCGGCGCATGCTGGAGATCCTGACCCGTATCACCGAGGGGAACGGGACCATGGCCGATATCGACACGCTGCAAACGCTGGGACAGACCGTGCAGAACGCCTCGCTGTGTGGCCTGGGGAAGTCGGCTCCCAATCCGGTGTTGAGCACTCTGCAGTATTTCCGCGACGAGTACGAAGCCCACATCACGGACCTGACGTGTCCGGCCGGGGTCTGCCGGGCGTTGATTGAGTATCACATTGACGTTGGGGCTTGCACCGGGTGTGGTCTCTGTATGCGCGAGTGTCCCCAGGATGCGATCACGGGCGAGAGGAAGGAACCTCACGTCATTGACCAGGGGCTCTGCATCCAGTGCGGCGTCTGTAACGACGTGTGCAGGTTCGACGCGGTAGTCGTGGAGTAGGGAGGAGTACGATATGGCAACACTGACCATAGACGGATTGGAAGTACATGCTGAGGAGGAGCAGACCGTCCTGGAGGTGGCCAGGGCGAACGGGATTGAGATCCCGACGTTGTGTTACCACCCGCTCCTGGAGCCTCACGGGGCCTGTCGCCTGTGCACAGTTGAGATCATCCGGCGCGGGTGGCCTCGACTCGAGACGGCCTGCACCTACCCGGCATGGGATGGGATTGAGGTCAGGACTGACTCACCCCCGGTGCGGGAAGCCCGCAAGGTGATCCTGGGGTTGTTCCTGGCGCGCTGTCCCGAGGCGCCGATTATCCAGGAGCTGGCCCGGGAGTACGGTGTGACCGAACCCCCTTTCCCGCCGGAGGATCCAGAGCAGAAATGCATCCTGTGTGGATTGTGCGTACGGACGTGTCACGATCTGGTGAAAGCGGAGGTGTTGAACTTCTCGCAGCGAGGCATCGATCGTCAGGTCGGGCCCCCCTTCCTGGAGAAGACTCGGCAGTGCATTGGTTGTGGAGCCTGCCGGATCGTCTGCCCCACGGGTGCCATTGAAATCGCCCTGGAGGACGCCGCGGTCTACGAAGCTAAGCCTCTGGGGCCGACCAGTGCTGTCTGGGTGCCTTCGATGCAGGCGGTGCCTCTGATCCCGATGATCGACACAGATTCCTGCATTCACTTCCGGCAACTGGATCGAAGCGAGGGACAGATCACGGATGCCTGCCAGGCCTGCCAGATGCTGTGCGAGGCCGAGGCGATCAACTTCGACCAACAGGACGAGATTCTGGAGCTGGATGTGGGCTCTATCGTGGTGGCTACCGGCTTCGAGATGTGGGACCCTCACGGGCTCTCCCAGTACTCTTACGGGAAGTCCCCGAACATCATCACGGGGATGGAGTTTGAGCGACTCTCCAACTCCGGAGGCATTACGGGCGGGGATATCCTCACTGCGGAGGGTGAAGTACCGGAGCGGGTCGCCATCATCCACTGTGTCGGCAGCCGAGACCACAATGCTCACGAGTATTGTTCCCGCTTCTGCTGCATGTACTCGCTGAAGCAAGCCCACCTCGTGCGGGAGAATACGGGTGCGGAGGTGTACCAATTCTACATGGACATGCGTACGGCCAGTAAGACCTACGAAGAGTTCTACGAACGGGTGCAAGGGGAGGATGTGACGTTTGTTCGTGGCCACGGGGCCGAGGTCGAAGTCTTGCCGGACGGCAAGTTACGGGTAAAAGGGGAGGACGCCGACCTCGGGTGGATCTTCGCCGTGGACGTCGATATGGTCATTCTTGCATCGGCCATTGAGCCGCAACCAGATGCCGATCACATCGCCGCGCTTTTGGGCCTTGGTCGCACGTCTGATGGCTGGTTCGCTGAAGCCCATCCCAAGCTGCGCCCCGTCGACACTGACGTACCAGGAGTCTTCCTCGCTGGGAGCTGCCAGGGGCCGCGCGATATTCCGGACAGCGTAGCCCACGCTGGTGCGGCCGCATATGAAGCTGCGGAGCTCCTTAACCGGGGCGTAGTCACAATTTCGCCGCTGGTCGCCGCTGTCGACGAGAAGCTCTGCTCAGCATGCAAGACTTGTCTAACACTGTGCCCCTACACCGCTGTTGAGTTTGTTGAAGAGGATGAGGTCGCGCGGGTGAATGAAGCGCTGTGCAGGGGTTGCGGTACGTGTGTAGCGTCTTGCCCTGCCGGAGCCATGACAGCCTGGCACTTCACAGACGACCAGATCCTGGCCCAGATCGAGAGCCTGTTCTAGTACGACAAGCGCATTTAAGCGCGTAAGAGCATTCTGAATGGCACGGAGGGCGGCGATTTTCTGCGCAGCGTGAGCGCGGATCTTTGTCGCTACAGCCGCTGCGCTTCCTACTCTCCCACTAAGGAAGTGGTGCCGCGGGTGCGAGTGTCGACCTGCTGCCGGGGTGGGAGATTCCTCGCTGCGCTCGGCTTGACAGGTGTGAAGGGTTCTTCCATTCACATACGTACGCAATTAGCAGCTGAACTGTGGCGACCTTGCCCTTCAGAAACACGGGCGCAGGCAAGCCGCCAGTCATCACTTCTCGTTGCAGACGGTCTCTGACCTCACCCAGGGTTTCTTCCGGGTGCAGGCGTGAGCGACGCAAGACGATGAAAGCAATGAGAGGGAAAGCCATTATTGAAGTGACCCCCAAAAAGCTGGACAGTTTTCAGGCGTTTGTTAGTTCCATATCGAGGACCAGAGTATGCTCCTACTGCCACTGGGCCTCGTATTCGGCTGGGGTGAGATACCCCAACGAGGAGTGGATCCGCTTGTGGATATACACTTCATCCAAGAAGCGCCCGATCTGCTCGTATGCGTCGTGATAGTCGAGGTATTCAGACAGGTCCACCTCCTCTTCCTTGATCGTGCGGATGAGACGCTCCGCGTAGCCATTCTGCCAGGCCG
>SKQX01000242.1 GCA_007118795.1 Thermoflexales bacterium
GACGAGATCGAGAAGGCTCACTCGGAGGTCTTCAACACCCTCCTCCAATTGCTCGATGAGGGTCGGCTCACCGACGGGCACGGGCGAACGGTCGACTTCCGCCACACGATTATCATCATGACCAGTAACGTCGGTAGCCGATGGATCAAGGACGTGGGCATCGAGGAGGCTCGAGACAAGATTATGGAGGAGCTAGACCGCATCTTCCGACCGGAGTTCCTGAACCGCATCGACGAGATTATCTTGTTCCGCAGCTTGACGAAGGACGATCTGCGCAAGATCGTCGACATCCAGATGCGGCGGCTCCGCGAGTTGCTGGCGGACAGGAATATGGACCTGGAGCTGACTGACTCAGCGCGACAACACCTGGCCGAAGTGGGCTATGACCCAGTTTTTGGCGCTAGACCGCTGAAACGTGTCATCCAACGCCAGGTGCAGGATCCTCTGGCCCTATCGCTCTTGCGCTCTGAGTTCGAGGAGGGCGATAAGGTACGGCTAGAGGCCTCCGACGGACAGATCACGTTTGAGAAGGCCCAGACGGAACCTGTCTCATCCTAGTCTCAAGCCGGCACGGCGCAGGTTCAGCGGAGTCCAGGGCTCGCCTGCGCCGTTCCATTGTACGACGAGGAATTTCAGTTATAATGCATAGGCAGGTTCATGGTGGCTCTTCCTGCCGGGCCAGGCGAGGTGCCAACAGACAGGTCTAGAGGAGCATATGGGCTCATGATGAGGTTGGATCGTTTCACAGAACGGGCACAGGCGGCAGCCCAACGGGCCGTGCAGATCATGGGGCGCTACGGGCATACCCAGGTCGACACCGAGCACATCTTCCTGGCGCTGCTGGAGCAGCCCCAGGGCGTTATTGGCGATCTGATGGAGCGCCTGGGCGCCGATGTCGAACAGGTCAAGCACAAGCTGGACGAGGAGTTGCAGGACAGCGCCAAAGCTAACGTCTACGGTGGCGGTGGAATGGGGCAGGTGTTTATCACCCCTCGAGTGAAACGCGTGCTCGACCAAGCGAACGCCGAGGCCAATCGCCTCAAGGACGACTACATCTCGACAGAGCATATCTTCCTGGCCATCCTCAGTGAGAAAGATGCCTTGCCAGCGCGTATCCTGCGAGAGAAGGGTATCTCCAAGGATCGCGTCTATGAGGCCATTGAGGAACTCCGCGGCGGGAAGCGCGTTACGGACCGGCGTGCCGAGACACGGTACCGCGTGCTCGAAAGGTACAGCAGGAATCTAACACAGCTGGCTCACGAGGGGAAACTGGATCCGGTCATAGCGCGGGACGACGAGATCCTTCGAGTCATCCAGATTCTGTGCCGGCGGACGAAGAACAACCCGGCACTCATCGGGGAGCCCGGGGTAGGCAAGACCGCGATCGCTGAGGGGCTGGCCCAACGGGTCGCCGAGGGAGACGTGCCGGAGATCCTCATGGGGCGGGAGGTCGTGCAGCTCGATCTGGCCTCTATGGTCGCCGGCACTCACTTCCGCGGTGAGTTCGAGGAGCGCTTGAAGGCCACCATCGAGGAAATCCAGAACTCTGAGGGCGAGATCATTCTATTCATTGACGAACTACACAGTGTGGTTGGCGCCGGTGCTGGAACCGGGGCCCTGGATGCCTCCAGTATGATGAAACCCGCCCTGGCACGTGGTGAACTCCAGTGCATAGGTGCCACGACGTTGGAGGAGTATCGGGAGTACGTCGAGCGTGACGGGGCGTTGGAGCGCCGCTTCGCGCCCGTGTTTGTCGACGAGCCCACCCTCGAGAGGACCATCGAGATGCTGAGCGGGCTCCGGGATCGATATGAGGCGCATCATAAGGTGCACATATCGAACGATGCCATCGAGTCTGCGGCGCGTCTGTCGCACCGGTATGTAACCGATCGACACCTGCCCGACAAGGCGATCGATTTGATGGACGAGGCAGCGGCGAAATTGCGGGTCGCGTTGCACACGCTGCCTCCGGAGCTGAAGGAGTTGCAGGGAGAGCTTCAGCAGCTGCAGACAGAGATCGAAGCAGCCAGTGGTCTGGAGGACTATCAGCGCGCAGCTGAGCTAAAGACGAAACGGATCAACATTCAGGCCGAGTTCAACCTCAAGCGCGAGGTTTGGCAGCAGGAGAACCAGCTGGACGAGACGATTGAGGAACGAGACATCGCCGAGGTGGTGGCGAGCTGGACCGGCATTCCCGTGGCGCGGATGATGGAGACTGAAGCCGAGAAGCTGCTGCGCATGGAGGACGCCATCCACACGCGCATCGTAGGTCAGGATGAGGCCGTCGCCGCCGTCTCTGACGCAATCCGACGGGCACGCTCCGGGCTCAAAGACCCTAGCCGGCCCATTGGTAGCTTCATCTTCCTCGGGGCATCGGGCGTCGGGAAGACCGAGTTGGCCAAGGTCCTGGCCTGGTTCCTGTTCGATGACGAGGACGCGCTCGTGCGCATCGATATGAGCGAGTATCGCGAGCGCCATACCGTCTCTCGCCTGTTTGGTGCGCCACCAGGATACATCGGCCATGAGCGCGGCGGACAACTGACTGAGGCAGTGCGCCGCCGGCCCTACCGCGTGGTGCTGTTCGATGAGATCGAGAAAGCCCACCCGGACGTGTGGAATGCCCTGCTGCAGATCCTGGACGAAGGAACGCTGACCGACGGACAAGGTCACATTGTCAGCTTCCGCAATACGGTGGTCATCATGACATCCAACATTGGCACCGAGTTCGCGAATCAGGGAGGATCTTTGGGATTCGTCCGCGGGGGCGAAGCTAGCCCAGAGACCAGCGCCCAGCACCAGAAGATAGACAGGGAGCTGAAGCAGACCTTCCGTCCCGAGTTCCTCAACCGGATCGACGAGGTCATCGTCTTCAACGATCTAACCATAGACGATATGGAGCGCATCGTCGACCTGCAGATGAGGGAGGTCAGCGAGCGATTGGAGGAATTGGGGCTGAGCGTTACCCTCACCGATGCCAGCCGCGCCTGGCTGGCCCGCGAGGGCTTCGATCCCCAGTTTGGGGCTCGACCTCTGAGACGCGCCCTTCAGCGCCACGTCGAGAGCCCCCTGAGCATCCAGCTGCTGCGGGGTGACTTCCAGAGTGGTGACATCGTACTGGTGGACGTGGGTGATGAGACGTTGGTCTTCCAGCCCCGC
>SKQX01000121.1 GCA_007118795.1 Thermoflexales bacterium
CACCCCGCGCACCCAGGCAGCGCTGCTGGAGGCCATGCAGGAGCGCCAGGTCACCATCGGCGGCGTCACCCGCCGGCTTCCTGAGCCGTTCCTCGTTCTGGCCACGCAGAACCCCATCGAGTACGAGGGAACCTTCCCTTTGCCCGAGGCCCAGCTCGACCGTTTCTTGATGCGCCTCTCCCTCGGCTATCCGGCGGCTGACGATGAGATCCAGATTTTGCGCAACTTGAGGAAGGAGCATCCCATCGAGACCATAGAGCAGGTGGTCGACGGCGGCGAGATTCTCGAGCTCCAGGACGTGGTGACCGACGTTTATGTTGATGAGTCCCTCGAGCACTACATCCTGGATATCGTGGAGGCCACTCGGGAGCACGCGGACCTGACCCTGGGCGCCAGCCCGCGCGGTTCGCTGGCCCTCTACAAGACGTCGCAGGCCCTGGCAGCCGTCAAGGAGCGGGACTACGTCATCCCCGACGACGTCAAGACTCTCGTCCCCCTCACCCTGGCGCACCGCCTGATCCTCAAGTCTGAGAGCGAGCTTCGCGGAAGGACGGCCCGGCGCGTGCTGCGCGATATCCTGGAGCAGACCGAGCTCGATATCGGCGAGCTGAGGTAGTACGAGGTCGCGGGGCTGTGGGTCGCTGGCCTGTTTCTTTCCAAGGATGATGGACGATGCGGAAGGTCCTGGGGTATCTGCTAGCGTTGCTCCTCATCGCTGCCATCTTGCGCATCGACTTCTACTTCACCATCGTCTACCTCTTCTTCGCTGTGTACATGCTGTCACGGTTCTGGGCGCGGCGGTCTCTTGACCAGATCCGCGCGGAACGGCGTATTGACGCGCGGGCGTTCTCGGGTGACGAGCTGACGGCGAGGTTGACATTACACAACCAGGGCTGGCTACCCGTGGTTTGGATGTCCATCCACGAATCGCTGCCCGTTGAGCTCAGCAGTCCCCCCTTCGTGCGCCGGATCGCCACCCTGAACCCTCGTGCTCGGCGTACCTTCTCGTACACGCTTCACTGCCACCGTCGGGGATACTACACCATCGGGCCACTGAGCTTGGAGGCCGGCGACCTCCTGGGCTTCATCCGCCCCGGCCAGGTAGACGTAGGGCCTGACCATCTCATCGTCTATCCCCGCGTAGTCCCCATGCACGAGCTCCGGTTGCCCACGCGGTCTCCGCTGGTCGCGCTGCCGGCACGAACGCCCCTCTTCGAGGATCCCTCTCGGGTGGCCGGCGTGCGGGATTATCGCCACGGAGACTCTCCGCGTCGGATCCACTGGACCGCTACCGCGAAAACCCGGCAGCTCCTGGTCAAGCAGTACGACCCCGCCATCGCCCGCGAGACGATGATCTACCTCGACCTCAGTCGCCAGGCCTACGAGCAGCGCCGGCGTTATACGGCCGCCGAGCTGGCTATTGTGACCGCCGCTTCCATCGCCCATCACGTCATCGTCAACGAGGGCCTCAGTGTCGGTCTGGCCACGGAGGGATGGGACCCTCTGTCGGAAGCCGTGTCTCGCTTCTTCCTCGCCCCCCGGGGGGGACGCGCGCATCTCGGGAGCTTGCTGGAGGTCCTGGCTCGCGTGGAGGTGGGAGAAACGACCCCGTTTCCGGATCTACTTCGCCGTGAGAGCGTCGAGCTTCCCTGGGGAGCCACCCTCGTGGTGATCGCCGGCCGTGAGAGCGAACGTCTGTTCGACACTCTCCTTGTTCTCCAACGCGCTGGCTTCGCCGTCGTCCTGATCCTCGTACAACCCACGTATCCGTCGGAGCGGATAAGACAACGGGCATCCATGCTCGGCATGCCCGTCCACCGCATCTGGGAAGATCAGGAGCTAGAGGTCGGGATATGAGCAGCCAGCGCTGGGTTGAGAACGTCTTCCGTCCGCTGATTGTGGGCGTGATGATGAGCTGCATCGCCCTTTCGCTGGTCGATCTGATCCAGTTGTTCTTCCCCGATTGGAGCGGCGTCTACATGGTGGTTTTCTGCTTCCTGGCCGCTGTGGAGGCTAACTACTCCTACCGCACGATCCGGCGGCTCGGTCTGCGGAGTGGCGACGTGGTCCGCTTCCGAGTAGTCGAGGTGGGTCTCATCTGCGTCTTGGTCCGGGTCGGAAGTCTGGTTGGGCTCAGCTGGCCCGAGGTATGGGCGGAGCTTCGCATCTGGCCTCGGGAGCCCTGGCGCGTCTTCAACCTGGAGGTCATCTACGCGTTCACGATCGCTCTACTGTCGTGGGCGGTATCCACCAACACCACGGTCGACTTTCAGCGCATTGGCGAGCCGCCCCTCAGGGACAAGTACTACGTCTATCCCGTGGACGCCTTGATGAGTCGCTTCTTCTGGGGTGGGCTGTTGCTCCTCTTGACGAGTGGCATCACCCGGATTGGGATCTCCGAGCTGGTGGACCTGCGTCGCCCTTCCGTCCCGGGGTTGGTCCTCAATGTCCTCGTCTACTTCGCTCTCGGTCTGGCGATGCTGGGTCAGATTCATTATGCACAGCTCTCCCAACGCTGGCGTAAGGCGGGGATCGATGCGCCTGGCGAACTGCCTGCCCGCTGGGTCCGCTACACCCTGGTGTTTCTCGGCCTGGCCGGCCTGATCGCTTTCCTTCTCCCCACTGGCTACGCGCTGCCCCTCCTGGACGTCATCTTCATCGTCCTGGGAGCTCTCCTTTACGTGTTCAACGTGATCTTTCAGCTGGCACTTCTCCTCCTGATGCTCCTGATGCTCCCCCTGGCCATGCTATTGGGGATTCCTCGTGACCTGGACCCGTACCCCGATCGGGGTCGGCCGCCGGAGTTTCCGAGCCCCGGACCGGGCGCTCCGGCTCCCGGTTGGTTCGAGGTGGTAAGGTCCATCGCCTTCTGGGTCGTCGCCACGGGGGTCGTCGTCTACGTCGTTCGCAGCTATCTGCGGGACCGACCGGAGCTCGTGGAGGCGGTGACGAGCCTGAAGGTGTTCGGGGTGCTGCGGCGCTTCATTGCCGGGATATGGCGGCGGCTGACCCGGGCGGCTGATACGGCGCGCGCCCGCCTTGCCCGTCGGGCGCGGGTGCGGCAACCGGTTTCGAAGGAGGGCGAGCCTCCCGACGCGCGACCGTTCGGCTTCTTACGGCGCCGCGGGCGCTCGCCCCGGGAGCGGGCCCTCTACTACTACCTCAGCGTCCTCCGCCGGGCGGCCGAGCAGGGCTATCCCCGCGGCGGCTCCCAGACGCCGTACGAGTACGATGCAGACCTGGGCCCCGAGGTGCCCCAGGCGGAAGAGGAGCTGGACCGGCTGACGGAAACGTTCGTCGAGGCGCGCTACAGCACGCACCCCATCCAGCTGGAGCAAGAGCGGCGGGGCCGGGCGGCGTGGAAGCGAGTCCGCACGGCCCTTCGGTCCCTACGCCGGCAGCGGGAGCAGGAGAGGAAGGGATAGGCTGGAGGCGGGCGTTGAGGTCTTACTCCGTCGACCACCGTCGCCGCAATCGAAGCACCGGGAGTCTAACGCAGCGGCAGGAAGCGACACGGACAAGAGGCCACGCGGGTCTACGCCGCTTCGTGAGCCCGCAGGGACGAACCAGCACAGATGCCAGAGGCAGACGATGACGCCGGCCCTGTGATGGTGTGCCTCTGTCGGCTCAGTGTCATCCCGCTTTCCCACAGTCACCGCCTCTCGCCTACTTCTTCGATGTCCCCTGGGCCCAACGCGGGTTCAAGGAGAGGCTCTATACAGCCCTGATGAGGAGTTGTGCTCGGAACTCAAGCGTGATAGTGTTCCTCCAGGCACACCTTCTTTCAGGTGATGAGGAGATATCGTGAAAGGAAGCAGAGACCAGGCGGCCCCGTGTCGAGTTCTGTCGCTGGTACCCTATTTCGCCGAACTGGACCCGGACACCCTGCAGGCGGTTGCCGGGGCCTCCGTGCGGCGAAACTACGGGCCCGGTCAGATCGCCCTCCTGCAGGGTGAGCCATCCATCGGGCTGTACGTCATCGAAGAGGGCTGGCTGAAGGTCGTCAGAGCCTCCACTGAGGGGCGCGAACAGGTCCTGCGCTTCGTGGGTCCCGGGGATGTTTTCAACGAGGCAGGTGTGTTCGCTGGTGCCCGCAATCCGGCCACCGTGGTGGCCCTGGAACCGGCGACGGTCTGGCTGATCTACCGGGAAACCATCCTCCAGTTGTTCGATGAGCATCCTCGGATGGCTCGCAGCATCGTCGAGCATCTGGCCCGGAGAGTGCTCCATCTCGCGTCGCTGGTGGAGGATCTCTCCCTCCGAACCGTGGAGGCTCGGCTGGCCCGGCTCTTGCTGGAACGAGCCGAGGAGGGAGCCCTGCAGCGCCGACGCTGGGCCACGCAGACGGAGATGGCGGCTCGGCTCGGAACGGTCCTGGAGGTTCTCAACCGAGCGCTGCATCGGCTGGCGGACGAGGGGCTCATCGAGGTGGATCGCCACCAGATCCGGATCCGCGATCGGGAGGGGCTGAAGGCCAAAGCCCTGATCGAGTGACCCACCCCGCGTGTGTTTGACATAAGTCGAAGACGATCCCGACCAAGTGAGCTATGATTATCGGGTTAGAAAGTAGTTTGAACAGAACAAGGAGAGATGTGAAATGAAGATTGTAGACGCACTGGAAGCCCCTGAGGTCCCAAACCCCCACGACGTCAGCGCGCGAGGTCTGCACGACACGGAGCACGTTCAGGTGTCGATGGTAACGCTCAAGCCCGGTGAGGCGCTCAAGCGCCACGTGACCCCGGTCGACGTCTTCTTCTACATTCTGGAGGGAGAGGGTATCGTCGAGATCGGTGAGGAGCGCGAGCACGTGGCGGCCGACCAGCTGATCGACAGCCCCGCAAAGATTCCGCACCGTCTGCTCAACGAGAGCGACAGTGACTTCCGCTTCCTGGTGGTGAAGACCCCGCGGCCCACGCGGTCCACGAAGGTAATCTAGCTGCGAGGTGCCTGTGCCTACCGAGATGACGCTCAATCCGTTGATTCTGGTCAAGTTCGCTCTGTGGATCGCGACCATCGTCGTGGTCACGCTGCTCTTACGCCGCCGCAAGGTAACATCGAAGGTTCGCCTGTGGTTTCTGGTCGGCGGGATCCTCGTTTTCGGCTTCGTCTTCGGTCTCCTCATCCCCGGAGGGTTGAACCCGAATCCGGTCGCCTCCCTGCGCACGCTGCTCACCAGCGTTCTCGTGCGCGGCCAGCTCGTGATCCCCGTGGCTGCGATGCTGGTGATCCTGCTCGTCGCAGTCTGGGTCTCCAACAAATCGATCTGTGGGTGGGCCTGCCAGCTGGGCCTGCTGCAGGACTTGCTCCGTCGCGCGGAGCTGCCGAAGTGGGAGCCCCCTTTCTGGCTCTCGAACAGCGTGCGCATCCTGGCCTTCGTGGGATTGGTGGGAGGCCTGGCGATGGCAGGGATGGATTGGATCGGTGTCATTGACCCGTTCCAGATCTTCTCCCTCCAGATCACCTGGGCGATTGGTCTCTTCTCCGCGGCCGTGCTGGTTGCGAGCCTGTTCGTCTACCGGTCGTGGTGTCGGTTCCTCTGTCCGTTCGGATTGGTGGGGTGGTTGTTGGAGCAGGTGAGCCTGCTGCGCCCGCGCATCGACCGGGAGGTCTGCAAGGAGTGCCAACTGTGCGTCAAGGCGTGCCCCTCGGGAGCCATGGACGATTTCTACGCAGACGCCACGCTCCACGCTGATTGTTTCGCCTGCGGGGCCTGCATCGAGACCTGTCCGCAGGAAGGCGCGTTGGAATGGCGAGCAAGGTAGTAATTCACACTACGGGAGAAGAACAGGGGAAACAGAGAACGAGAGCGGGAGCTGTGGTTGCTCCCTGGTCGACCGTACACGTTTCCACCTCGGCGCGCCGCTTCATCGCCGTCGCCAACGCCCTGAGCATCGTCGCGCTGGTCTGGTCAGGCTGGCTCCTTGGCATCTCTGCCTTCAGCCTGGCCCTGCTGGTCCTCTCCATCTGGTCCATCGGGAAGCCGTCTGCCAGGTTGACTGACGTGCTTTTCAAGTTCGCGTCAGTCCATATGCTTGGCTCAATGGTTCTCGTCACGCTGGGCGCCCTGGTGTAGAGACAGAAGGATCGACCATTCCCCCGGATCACGTGCCCAAACCCACGACGATGCGACCTTTGTCACAGACAGATCCCCTCCAGCGTGGTATACTTATGGTTGTAAGGTGATTTTCCGATGAACGACTGGGTACTGCCGCAGATCGATCTCGACCGGTGCGATCGGTGTGGACTCTGCGTCCACCATTGTCCCACGCAGGCGGTGGAGATGGGGGGGCGCGGGCCGTTCATCGCCCGATCCCTGGACTGCACGTACTGCACCGATTGCGAGGCCATGTGTCCGCAGGTTGCGATCATATGTCCATTTGAGATCGTCTGGGTGGAACGGGAGGTGAGCAGATGATTATGGGAGGCGATAAGTGAGGAACGAGGATCAGGGGACCCTGAGGGAAAGAGTGGCGCAGTCTCTGGCGACGGTCAGACCGGCCCTCCAGGCGGATGGGGGGGACGTCGAGCTGGTCGACGTGACCGACGAAGGTGTCGTTTCGCTGCGTCTGACTGGGGCTTGCCGGGGCTGTCCGATGTCGATGATGACCCTCAAGATGGGCATCGAGCGCACGCTGCAGCAGCAGGTGCCGGAAGTCAGCCACGTAGAAGCCGTATAGGGGGGCCGCGAAGCATGGAACGACAGATCGTACACATCAGGGAAGAGCTGTGCAACGGATGCGGGGTTTGCGTGGCCCCCTGTGCCGAGGGCGCCATTGAGATGGTGAACGGCAAAGCCCGCGTAGTCCGGGAGGAGTTGTGCGACGGCGCCGGATTCTGCATCGGGGTCTGCCCCACCGGTGCGCTGACCATTGAGACTCGCGAGGCCCCGGCATTCGACGAGCACGCTGCCGAGAGGAAGATGGCGGAGCGTGGCGCAATGTACATCGAGCAGACGTGCCACGTCTGCCATGTGGGCGAGGAGAGCCGCGTGCTCCTGCCCTGCCGGTCGTCGGGGCAGAGCCTCTGGGTCTGCACGCGCTGCCTCCCGCAGCTCATTCACGGATAACCCGTTCTTCACAGTTAGGGAGCCTGGAGCAACTGCGTATCTATGGCTCCCACAAGATCATAGGTGGCGCAGGCCACCAAGGAGGATTCCGTTGTACTGCTTTCAGTGTCAGGAGACGGTCAAGAACGAAGCTTGCACGGTGAAGGGCGTCTGCGGCAAACCCGAGGAGACCGCAGACCTTCAAGATTTGCTCATCTATGTGTCCAAGGGCATCGCCGTCTACGGCGAGAGGCTACGGAAACAGGGCAAGCTGGACAAGGACGCTGCCCGTTTCATCACCCGGGCCCTCTTCGTCACCGTCACCAACGTGGCCTGGGACGACGAGGTGATCGTCGACTGGATCAAGGACGCCCTCGAGGTCCGCAACGAAGTCGAGCAGAAGGTGGGAGGCGACATCTCCGGTCCGCTTCCGGACTGCGCGACGTGGACTCCGAAGGGCGACGACGAGATCATGGCCAAGGCTATGTCCGACGAGGTTCGTATTACGGCGACTGAGGACGAGGACGTGCGCTCCCTCAGAGAGCTGCTCGTCATCGGCTGCAAGGGAATCGCTGCCTATGCCGACCACGCCGCCATTCTCGGTTACGACAGCGATGATATCGACGCTTTCCTCATGGAGGCCCTGGCGTCGACCACCCGCGATCTCTCAAGCGATGAGATGGTCGCCATGGTCCTGAGGGCCGGAGAGACGGCTGTCAACACCATGGCCTTGCTGGACGAAGCCCATACCAGCACGTATGGTCATCCCGAGATCACGGAGGTCAACATCGGGGTCAGGGACAACCCCGGCATCCTGATCTCCGGTCACGACCTGAGGGACATGGAGGAGCTGCTCAAGCAGACCGAGGGCACGGGGGTGGACGTCTACACCCACGGGGAGATGCTGCCGGCCAACTACTATCCCGCATTCAAGGAGTATGACCATTTCGTGGGCAACTACGGCGGCTCGTGGTGGCGTCAAAACGAGGAATTCGAGTCCTTCAACGGTCCGATCCTGATGACGACTAATTGCCTGGTTCCCCTGAAAGGGCGAAATACCTACCTGGATAGGCTCTTCACCACGGGAGTGGTGAGCTACCCCGAGGCTGGGCACATCGCTGACCGCCCGGAGGGCGGGGTGAAGGATTTCTCCGAGGTGATCGAGTTGGCGAAGGCCAGCCCGTCACCGGAGGCGATCGAATCCGGCACGATCGTGGGTGGGTTCGCCCACAACCAGGTGCTGGCCCTGGCGGACCAGGTGATCGAAGCTGTCCAGTCAGGGGCTATCAAGCGCTTCGTCGTCATGGGCGGCTGCGACGGGGGGCAGAGGACTCGCAGCTACTACACCGAGGTGGCCGAGAACCTTCCGGACGACACCGTCATCCTCACGGCCGGATGCGCCAAGTTCCGGTACAACAAACTGGACCTGGGCGATATCGGCGGCATCCCCCGCGTCCTGGATGCGGGGCAGTGCAACGATTCGTACTCTTTGGCGGTGATCGCCCTCAAGCTCAAAGAAGCGTTTGAGCTGGACGACATCAACGAGTTGCCCATCTCCTACAACATCGCTTGGTACGAGCAGAAGGCGGTAGCCGTCCTGCTGGCCCTACTGTCTCTGGGTGTGAAGGGCATGCGCCTGGGGCCTACGCTGCCGGCCTTCCTGTCCCCCAACGTGGCCCAGGTGCTGGTGGACAAGTTCGACATCAAACCCATCGGAACCGTGCAGGACGATATCGCGGCCATGATCCAGGGGGCGTAACTCCGCTCCTTTGGCGCGACAGCCGGGCGATCCACCGGCGGCAATTCGGCTGCGCCGGGTTGCCGCCGGCGAGGTGGTTCGTTGGGCTGTCTCCAAGGCGTACCATGTCAACTAGCTCGATATTGGAAACCGAGGCAGCAGGAGATCGGTCTTTTCCGGAGCGTCAGGCGGCGCTGCGAGCCGCGGTGAGCCTCGCCCTGGAAGTGGCCGAGGTCTGCAGCAGAGCTGCGCGTGCGGCCCGGCCAGTTTTGGAGCATGGACGGGTCGCTGCACGACCCGACGGCGAGGCTGGGGTCGAGCTTCTTCGGGCCGCTCAGCAAGGCTTACCCCGCCTGGCGCAAGCCAACGTAGCTGTGCTCCGGGACACGTCGTTGATCAGCGCGGTGCAGAGCCGGCTCGACGACCTGTGGGGAGGGCAGTCGGTCCCACCGACGGTGGGAGTCTCAATCGTGGAGGAGTTGTGCGCATCTTAGCCATCATCACCGGAGAGTACGGACAGCGACACGTGGATAACATTCGAGCTCATCAGCCATCCGGTTGGGAGATGGAGGTCTGGCGCGCTCCCTCCTTTTACCCACCTATCATCGACTACCCCGAGGATCATCTCCCGGAATCTCTCCCATCGGCCGATCTGGTCCTATCGTTTCCTGAGCATAAGGGCGTGGCAGAGTTGCTGCCAGAGATCGTCCGCAGAACGGGAGCGCGATCCGTGGTGGCACCGGTGGACCGCGAAGAATGGCTGCCCCGGGGATTGGCCCGGCAGCTCCGGGGCTGGCTGGCCGAGATGGACGTCGCCTGTGTCACGCCCAAGCCCCTGTGTACCCTCACCGAGACTCACTACAACATCAGACGCCACCGAATTGAGTATGACAACCCACTGATCGCCGAGTTTGCCCGCCATTTCGGTCGGCCTGAATTCGACATTGGAGTTGATCCCGAGACGCGGGACATCGTCGCCATCGCGGTAACGAGGGACGCCGTCTGTGGCTGTGCCCGCTACGTGGCCCAGGAGCTCTTGGGCGTCCCAGTCGATGACGCAGAGTACCTGGCCGGTTTGCTCCATCATCACTACCCCTGTCTCGCCAGTATGGGCAAAGACACCGACTTCGACGACACCATCATGCACGTCTCGGGGAACATCATGAAGAAGCAGATTCGGGAGCAGGTCGACGCGTACAAACAGACCCGCTACATCGTCCCCGGGAAGAAAAGCGACTGACGCAGTCCATACCGAGCCCTATCAGGGCCCAGCGCATCGCCGCACCCCCAACGGCACGCCCACCCAATGGGGGACCGGAGTCTGCAGTATACTTGGCTCAGGCCTACTTCTGCCGCCATCCATCGAGAATCGTCTTCCCCCTGTGCGCC
The DNA here is from genome assembly GCA_007118795.1 of Thermoflexales bacterium. Taxonomy (GTDB): domain Bacteria; phylum Chloroflexota; class Anaerolineae; order B4-G1; family B4-G1; genus SKLM01. The sequence goes on from SKQX01000121.1 coordinate 10,173, forward strand.
TCAGCGTCTTCGTGTCTCTTCGTCGAACTCACGCGTCTGTCGTCTCCCGGCCTTGCTCCGCGATTCAGTGATCCAACGCGCCGACGTTCAACGGGCACCTTCCACCCGACGTCTCCAATGCGCCTCGATCCAACCTAGCTGGGCATCCTCAGGGCGGCAACGAATCTCGGGTCCTCGCCCTCTTCAGCCCGTTTTGGGGACCGCTGGCATCGGATGGTCCCGGCGCCGGGCGGCCACCGCGCTGGTCGCGAGCGCGGCGAGCATCGCTGCCAGCGCGGCCAGCAGGCCCACCAGGACCCACGGACTGCCCGTATCGACCCACACGCCGAATATCAGGCCGGCCACGGTGCTGGATCCCGCTACCAGCACCACGTACACCGCGGTCTTCTTGCGCCCGATCACGGTGTTGGTGATCAAGATCGACTGCAGGCTGGCCACAGGATCCGACAGCAGGTACGCAAGGAGTGGGCCCCGGTGCATGCCCAAGGACAGGAACATCTGCGCGATCGGCACCTCGACCAGTGTCGGGAAGTACATGAAGACGCCGAAGAAGACACCGGCCAGGTTGGCGCCAAACGTGTTCCGTCCGGCCAGTGTGACGATCCACATCTCCGGGATCAGCACTCGGGCCGCTCCAGCGACGAATACGCCTGCCAGAAGCAGGGGGATGATCTGCTTGACGAAGTGCCACATCTCCCACAACCATTCCTGCATCGCGTGGGCATCGAACGCCGTGGTCCCCATCCACCACACAGCACCGATGAGTACCACCTCGGCGACAAGTCGGCCGGTGATCCCCACCTGCAGTCCAGCGTTGGCGACGGTAACGTCGAAGGCGGCGACGATCAAGGTCGCAGTGATCAGGCCCAACGCCACGTAGGTCCAGCTGTTGAACCCCTTGTGGACTTCGTTCAGCCCCAGCCAGGCGCTCACTGCGATCAACACCAGGAGGCCAATCAGGCCCAGCCCGTGGACACTGACCCCCTCAATCCCCAGTGCCTCGTTCGGCGTCACCAGCGCGTCCAGCCGGTTCTGGAGCGAACCGGCCCAGGTGCCGGGAACCGTGAACGTGGCATAGCTGTCGCGAAGCAGTCCCACCTGCAGCGTCCCGGCCACCAGCACAGCCAGGAGCAGGGCGAGGAAGACCCATATCCGGGCATCCACCCGTGGACTGGGCCCCGACGCGCGACCGGCACCGGTCGCTTCTTGGTGAATCTCGTCTCCTCGGCGGAAGATCCACGCCATCCCCATGCCGATCCCGACCCCGAAACCGATGGAGAGCACAATGCGGGCGATGGCGATGTCCATGCCGATCACGGCCCCCGTGAAGGTGATGGCCAGGATATTGATGGCCGGACCGACAAACAGAAAGGTGATCGCCGGCCCTAGACCGGCGCCCTTCTTATAGATACTGGCAAACAGCGGCATTATCGTGCAGGAACAGACCGCCAGCACGAATCCACCCACCGCCGAAGCCGGGTA
>SKQX01000247.1 GCA_007118795.1 Thermoflexales bacterium
CTGGACGTGGCGGAGCTGCTGCTCCACCATTACTTCGAACGCCCACAGGAGACGGTGGCGCCCCAACTGCCGGTGGACGGGCACGATCTGATGCGCGAGCTCGGTGTGGGGCCGGGGCCCGAGATTGGCCGAGCGCTGGACGCGATACGCGAGGCGGTGGCGGCTGGGGAGATCGACAGCCGGGAGGACGCGCTGACGCTGGCTGCCGAGATCGCGGATGGTGGGGCGAGGGATCTGTAGACGAGGTGCCATCTGCGACGCTGGTGCGGCATATCCTCGGGGGGTCGAGCCAGTGTGGGCCATGACTAGTCGAACACAATAGTAAGGACTTATCATTCCCCTGTGGCCGAAGTGACCGGCGCTCGGGAACGCAGCACGATGGCCCGAATCAGCGTAGGGAAAGGTCGGTTTCGGTCTTTCGATGTCTTAACCGAAGTGCCGGTCATCTCAATGGCGAGAATGATTAAGCCCTGGACAATGCGCACGAGCACTTGTTCTGGACACTGATTTCGCAGTGCCCGGGAACTATGAGGAGTTGCTCACTGCTGTCTTGCCCAGCGTCGACGTTGGTTAGTACATTCTCCATCAATGCGCTGGGAAGCAGGAGGCCAGATCCCGGCGCCCGACATAGGATCACCCTTCTGATAGGCTTGCAGGGGTTGATCCAGAGATGAGCCTCAACAGAGTGCCTAGTATGATCCGATCCATGGCGAAGGGCAAGCGAACCGGCCGAAAGGAGCCACCCCTGTCTGGGTAGGTTTGTTTCGGCAACTCCGACAGTGACCAGAAGGCCAGCCTCCCCACCACCGGGGCTGGCTTTCTTGGTCTACACTCTCTCTGGCCCCGGGCTCGAGGGGTCTGGGCGAAGGGCCGGGGCGACGCGATGATCCCCACCACGGGTAGCGGGCAGATCATCCGCAGCGGGTGGCTATCGCCCCAGCCCTGGCTATGGATCCGAAGATGATCAAAGGCGTGCTGGACGTGATGCTCGATCTGGCCCGCGAGGGCATGACCACGGTGGTCGTCTCCCACGAGATCGGTCTTTGAGAGCGGCCGCCGACCGGCTGGCTCGTCTGGACGAGGGGGCCTTGGTGGAGGTGATGACTCCAGAAAGGCTGTTCGAAGTCCCGGAACAAGAGCGCACCAAGCAGTTCCTTAGCCAGATCCCGCACTAAGGGGTCAGGTCGCCGAGAATGGCGTTGGACTCCGCTGGGCGTGATATGGAGACCCGGATCTGCGGGCGCGGGAGGTGAGATCAGTCAGCGGCGGACGACTGGAAGACGTTGAACAGGGTTCGAATCAGTATCTTGACGTCCAGTAAGAGAGACCAGTTCTCGATGTACCATAGATCGTACTTGGTTCTCTCCGCGATGGACGTGTCGCCGCGCAACCCATTCACCTGAGCCCAACCGGTGAGCCCGGCCTTCTCCCAGTGGCGGTCCATGTAGCGGGGGATCGCCCGACGGAACTGGTTGACGTAGACTGGCCGCTCCGGGCGCGGACCAACCAGGCTCATCTCGCCCATCAACACGTTGATCAGCTGGGGAAGCTCGTCTACGTTGATGCGTCGAATCAGCCGGCCCAGCCGTGTCACCCGAGGATCGTTCTCCACGGTCCACCCAGGCCCGCTGGCTTCGGCGTTCTGGTCCATGGAACGGAACTTCAGCATCTTGAACGGCTTGGCATCCAGCCCCATGCGATCCTGGACGTAGAACACCGGCCCGCGAGAGTCCAGTTTGATGAGGATCGCCACGAACAGCATCACGGGGGACAGGACGACCAGGCCGAAGGCTGCCCCGCAGATGTCCATCAGCCGTTTGACGAAGCGCCGCCACCCGCGCAGCGCCAGGTCGCGGACGGTCACCAAGGGCAGTCCTCCTAGATCGCCGATCCCCACGGGACTGGCCATGATCTGGAAGACGTCTGGGAAGACCTTGATGGTCACCTTTCCTCGCTCACACTCAGACAGGAGCGTCAAGATCTCCTGGTGGGTGGCCTCGGGAAGGGCGATGATCACCTCGTCGATGCGGTGCTCGTCGATCAGGGACGCTAGCTGACTGGCGTCACCGAGGACCTCCTCGCCCATGGGCGGCTCGGGAGCCGAGCCATTGGTGGCGACGAAGCCGGCCACGGAGTATCCTAGGCCCGGGTTCGACTGTACCTTCTGATAGACCATTCGGCCGACCTCGCCGGTGCCGACGATGAGCAACCGATCGCATCCCCATCCACGCCGACGGAGCTGGAAGCGGAGGTGCGTATGAGCGGCTCGGCCGAGAGTGATGAGCACGATGGACAGGCCCCAGCCGTAGAGGATCACACCGCGGGAGTAGTCCATCTCCAGCATAATGTCCTTGAAGACGAGAGAGGAGATGGCGACCCCCATCAGAGTACTGACGGTGGTGGCCCCGAAAACGGAGTAAAACTCGTCGATGCGGGACGGGGTACGCGCTACTCGATACAGCCTGGCAAAGGCGAAGACCACCACGATGGAGACCACGTGCGTGAGTACCGGCGTGGTGTAGTCGAGCAGCTGCCCCATATTCTGGGCTGGATCCGGCCACGGGATCCAGCGACGCACCCAATACCCCGCGCAGAAGGCAAGCCCCGCCAGGAGCATATCGGTCAGGGCCAACGCGAAGACGAAGATGGTCTGGACCCGCGACCTGGATCTCATCCGGCGTTCTCCTGTCGACCCTCTGGGCCGGCGAGGGCGATGCGGAGCTGCTCGAGCCCCAATCTTGCGGACAGGGTGCCGACGATCAGGCCGTGGACGTACCAGGGAGTCTGCTCAGCGAAGTGCTTGTGGTAGAATATTCGCATGGCGCGGTAGAACTCGAGGCGCGCCCGGGGGTTCTGCTGGGCGGAGGCTCTCTTGACGTGATGCACCGTGACGGCGGGGTTATAGAAGATCTTCCAGCCGGCCTGCTTGATTCGGTAGGCCCAGTCCAAGTCCTCACCGTAAAGAAAGAAGCTCTCATCCATAAGACCGGCTTCTCGGATCGCCTCGCGACGTACCAGCATAAACGCACCCACTACAGAGTCGAGCTCGGTCACCTCGTCCGGGTCCCGGTACGTCAGGTTGTACCGGCCGAAGCGACGGCTGCTGGGAAAGATCCGCGACAGCCCGACCATTCGGTAGAACGACACCTCGGGGGTGGGGAATGAACGCCGGCACGCCAAGTCCAGGGAGCCGTCCGGGCGTACCAGCTTAGGGCCCGCGGCTCCTGCCTCTTCACACTCATCCATGAAGCTCAGCATATTCGCCAGCCCATCGGGCGGGACCTCGGTGTCCGAGTTCAGCAGCAGGACGAAGCGGGGCGCAGCCGGAGCGGACGGCCGTGGGGGAGATCCCGTGAAGCCAAAAGCTCGCAACCCCTGGTTGTTCGCTGCGGGATAGCCAAGGTTCCTCTCGTTGGCAATCAGTCTGGCCTCGGGAAACTCCGTGGCTACCATCTCAGCGCTGCCGTCGGACGACCCGTTGTCCACGACGCAGACGGCGAAACAGAAACCGCCCTGACTAGCGAAGACAGAACGGAGGCAGGCGCGCAGCAACGCGCAGGTATTGTAGCTGACAATGACGATTCCAAGATCGAGCATAGTCCAAGTCAGAAAACGGGCTGCCGAGATCGCGTCGGTCTCCCGAGAAGCTTAACGGGTCCGGCGGAAAGGGCATGTTAGCACAGACAGGGGTCAGGAGCAAGCAGCGGGATGCCGATCAGACCCCCTCCCGGTAGATGTGCAACAGTCGATGAGCGATTCGATCCCAGGTGTAGCTTTCCAGTATCGTCTGACGGGCGTGCAGTCCCATTCTCTGTCGCGCCTCCTCATCTATAGAGAGCATCTGCAAGGTGGCGTGGACCAGCTGATCGATATCGTTATGATCCACCAGGTAGCCGTTAGCTCGATCCTCGATGACGTCCCGGGAGCCGCCGTGGATGCTGGCTATGAGGGGGCACTCGAGCAGCATGGCCTCGAGCATGACGATGGAGAAGTACTCCTGCGATGGGAGGACGACCCCGTCAGCAGCTGCAAAGAACTGGGGCATCTCGTCGTGGGCGACGGGAGGATGGGTGATGACCTGATCCTCAAGGTCATGCTCGGCAATGATGTGCCTGAGTCGCCTGGCGTACTCCGTCTCAGGCGAGGGCCAGGCGAGAAGGAGAAGGCGGACGTTGTGTTCATCCAGCCTGGGGTCGGCTGCGATGAGCGCCCGCAGCATGTTCTCCTGTCCCTTCCGCGGGTCCACCCGCGATGGGATCATCAGCAGAAACTCATTGTCCTGGACCCCCAGGTTCTGCCGTACTCTTTGCGCCGTCCCTGCTGGGGGTGGGGGGAAGTCGACTGGATCGATTCCGTTGGGGAGGACCTTGACCCGCGGATCAACGGGGCCTACTGCCTGATAGTGATCGAACAGCACCTCCGCCTCTGCGGTAGACAGGGGGAGGATGCCGTCGGCCATGACGAGGGAGCGCTCCTCAGAGGCGATGCGCACCGGGAAGTTGTATCGCTCATCGAGCTGACTGGGTGATGCCTCCCCCCGCTGCAGAGCGTCCTCCCGCTTCCGTCTTCCCAGCGAGTGGGTCGTGAGGAGTGTCCGGGGATGATGGGGCCAGCAGGCCTTTGTCGTGGTGGTGACCTCCCAACCATCGGCGTAGTGGCCGTGGAGGACGTCATAGCGAAGCCCCTCCTGCTCCGAGAAGCTCTTGATCTCCCTGACGAACTGGGAGATGGGCCCTCCGTACAGCACCTCCTTGGGAAGGTAGCGATCGGGCGATCCGCAGGGGAGACGGATGAGTCGGACTCGAGGATCGTCGTCCAGGAACTTGACCCGCGAGTCGGCATAGGGATCGTCAGTCTGAAGCCGCGTGAAGATGTCGATGCGGATCTCGGGGTCAACACGGGCCAGAGCGTGGGGCAGCTTGTTCATCACCACCGTCTGCCCCCCCTGCGATTCCTCTCCTAACCGTTCCAGCCAGTCTGGTCGACAGTGGGGGCTGGTCCAAAGCACACGCATCCTTGACTCCTTTGCAGCTAGCGTCCCGGCCTCACAGGTCCGGCCGATCGCGTGCTGTCTTCTCGACCCAATCCGCCAGAACCTGGTGGGCGTGGTCGAAGGCAATCTCTCTTGGTAGGTCGACCGGAGAAAACCAGGCCAGGTCCGCGGCGTCATCATCAGGCTGCTCCTGCCCACCGACGACTCGGGCTGAGTAGTAGATGTTCAGGCAGTAGGTGCCCACCGCGTCGTAGCTGTTCTGGTCCACGTAGATGCCGAACAAGCCTGTGGGCTCGATGGCCAGCCCAGTCTCCTCGCGCACTTCACGTATTGCGCCTGCTTCTGGATGCTCATCGACCTCCAGAAAGCCCCCCGGGATATCCCAGCAACCCATGTATGGCTCGACCGCTCGCTTCACCAGCAGCAGATGTCCGTGCTCCTCCACCAGAGCGCCGGCGCAGGGTTTGGCATTGCGATAGCGAATGGTCCCGCAGACGGTGCAGATCTGCCGTGACCGCTCATCGTCCGGATCCTTGTGTGGGGTCAGCAGCCCGGCGCAACGGGGGCAGAAGCGAAGGGGCTGGATCCGCTCGGCGATCGCTCCATCTCGACAGAAGGGAGAGCCAGCCGCGGGCAATTGTCGAGCGATGCGTTCTAGTTTGGTCCTGCGCGGCAACCGCCTGAAGCGGGCCTCGGCCTTCTGCGCGGCGCTCCGGTCCGGGAACGGCCAGACACCGATGAGGGTCACGGGTCGACGGCCCGCCGTGTAGCTCGCTCCGCGCCCGGTGTTGTGCTCCCGCAGCCGTCGCACCACGTCCGTGGTCACGCCCGTATATAGGGTATCATCGGCGCAGCGCAGGGCGTACAGGAACCAGGAGTCCGACGTCATGAGTTGACCGAGGTCCAATCCATAGGGTGTCTCTCCGCCCCTATTCTAGCACAACTTAGCGCCTGAGAAAGGGGCCAAAGGTCTGTTTGCTGGTAGGGCTTTGTCATTCTCTCCGTTGAGGTGACCGGTGCTTTGGTGAAGACATGGGAAAAACGAATCTGACGCTTCCGTAAACTGATTCCGGCCTTCATGCTGCGGTTGCAAGTGCCAGTCATCTGGGTCGCAGAAGAACGATGGATCCCTGGTTTGCTGGTCAATGAGGTGCAACCGCGTATAATCATGGTAGTATTCTGGCAGCATAGGCGCACGATTTCGCCGTTCACAGGGTCATGGAGCGCGGCGGTGACGTGATCGACCGGGTGGGTTCCACGGCATCAGTCATGCTGGTACGGAATGGGCCGAGGTGGCGGCCGCAGGGCGCTATGGCGGTGCCTGATGGGTCGGCACCGTCTTCGTGCGGTAGGGGCGGCGGCGCTGGTTGCCACGGCGGCTGGCCATCGTTGTGCCGCTAGGGATCGTTTTCGAGAATGGCAACAGATAACAGGGTTGGATGGGATAGGGTATGTCGCTGGTCTCCGCGAACAAACTGAGCAAAGCATATGGTGCCCAGGACGTCTTCGGTGACGTGTCCTTTGAGATTCCGCATGGGGCGAAGATCGCACTTGTCGGCCCAAACGGTTCGGGCAAGACGACCCTTCTGCGCGTGATCGCTGATCAGGAACCCCTGGCCACGGGGGAGATTCGACGTGCCCGAAGGATCCGCATCGGGTACCTCCCACAGCAGGCTGAGCGGCTTCTGGATGAGGACGACTCCCTGTGGGAGGCGATGCTGGACGTATTCGCCGATCTGCTGGCGCAGTCGGCCGAGCTGGAGCGGCTGGAAATGGCTATGGCCGACCCCGGTGCGGGAGAAGCAGTGGTGCAGCGGTACGGCCGAACACTGGACACGTTTGAGCGGGGCGGCGGCTACACGTACGAAGCGCGCATCCAGCAGGTCTTGGCAGGACTCGGCTTCGACGCCGATGAGTTTCGCGCGCCGATCAGCCACCTAAGCGGCGGCCAGAAGACCCGGGCCCTCCTGGCGCGACAGCTGCTCGAGGAGCCGGACCTGTTGCTGTTGGATGAGCCGACCAACCACCTCGACCTGGCCGGTGTGGAGTGGCTGGAGGACTATCTTGCTTCTTGGAGAGGTGCGGTGGTGGTCGTGGCCCACGATCGGGCCTTCCTGGACGTGTTCGCCTCCCGAGTGTGGGAGCTGGCGTGGGCCCGTCTCGAGGAGTACCGGGGCAACTACAGCGAATACGTGGAGCAGAAGGCGGCGCGGGTGGCGCGTCAGCTGGCCCTGTATGAGGAGCAGCAGGAGTTCATCGCTCGGACCGAGACCTTCATCCGGCGAAATATCGCCGGGCAGCGGACTCGAGAGGCCCAAGGGCGGCGGAAACGGCTGGAGCGCCTGGAGCGGATCCAAAGGCCCAAGGAATACCGCCCTATGGGGTTCTCGCTGGATACGGCCACTCGCAGTGGGGATCTGGTGTTGGGGCTCGACGATCTGGTCGTAGGCTACCACCCTGCTCAGCCTCTGCTGAGGGTCGCGGAGCTGGAATTGCGGCGTGGGCAGACCGTCGCGCTTCTGGGCCCGAACGGCTGTGGCAAGACCTCCCTTGTGCGGACCATCCTGGGGGAGGTGGCTCCGCTGGGGGGGCGGGTCCGCGTCGGGGCCAGTGTTCAGCTGGGACATCTGGCCCAGGGCCACGCCAATCTGGATCTGGAGAGTTCGGTTCTGGATACGATCCTGGAGGCCGGGGGACTGAAGATAAGCGAGGCTCGTGATTTCCTGGGGGCCTACCGTTTCTCCGGCGACGAGGTGTTCAAGCGCGTTCGAGATCTGTCCGGGGGTGAGCAAGCGCGGGTGGCGCTGGCTGTACTCGTCCTTCAGGGGGCCAATGTCCTGGTGCTTGATGAGCCGACGAACCATCTGGACATCCCTTCGCAGGAGTTGCTGGAGCGCGTCCTGGCCGATTTCAACGGCACTGTGCTGATGGTGACTCACGATCGCTACTTGATCCGCGCTTTGGGCGACCGGGTGTGGGCGATCCAGGACGGTGAGTTAAGGGAGTTTGTGTCGTACGAGGCGTATCGGGAGGAAGACCGGCAGCGAGGGGCACGGTCTCGCGATGACGAGCGGACCCGGGCAGGGGATGGGACGACCGCGCCCCGGAGCCAGGAGCGGAGGCGGCTTGAGACAGCCAGGCGGGAGGTGGAGCGCGCAGCCTTTGTCCGGGCGGAGCTTGAAGAGCGGATCCACGAGCTGGAGACACGGCAGGCGGAATTGGCGGGAGAACTGGCGGCAGCGAGCCGGGAGCAGGCGGTGCACCGCGTGCGCGAGCTTGGCGAGGAGTACGGGGAGATCGAGCAGCACCTGGACGAGCTACTGGCTCAGTGGGCGGAGACGGCGTGAGGGATGAAACCACCGGGCGGCCCTTGGTCATAGGGATCACTGGGAACATCGCCACCGGTAAGTCGACGGTGGCAACCATGCTGGCCGCGCTGGGCGCCGAGGTGATTGACGCGGATGAGGTGGCCCATCAGACGATGCGTCCGGGCACTGAGGTCTACACCCGCGTGGTGGACACCTTCGGCTCGCAGATCCTGACGCCCGGGGGTGCGATCGACAGGGGTGAGCTAGGGCCGATGGTGTTTGGCGATCCCGAGGCTCTGGAGCGCCTCGAGGCGATCGTCCATCCGCCCACGCTGGAGAGAATCGACCGCCGTATCGCTTGCTCCTGTGCGGACATCGTCGCTGTCGAGGCTATCAAGCTGCTCGAATCGGGTATGAGCGATGAGTGTGACAGCGTGTGGGTGACCACGTGCCGGCGAGAACAGCAGGTTGAACGGCTGGTAAGCCAGCGGGGCTTGCGCGAGGACGAAGCTCGCTATCGAGTGGACGCTCAGGGCCCGCATTACGACAAGGTGGCCCGAGCAGACGTTGTGATCGACAACTCGGGCCCGCTGTGGGTGACCAGGGCTCAGGTGGAGGCAGCCTGGGAGCGGGTTGTCGGCGAAGCGGGGTAACAAGGCGAGCCTCCTGGAGTTGAGTCGATACAGTCGTTGATCGGAGGGGTATGTCTTTTGCGAAGCGGTTCTTCAACGAGCATCCTCGCCTCGCGGCGTGGTCGGTTCTGGCCGTGGGTATGGTGCTGATCCTAATCTGGTCGGCCCGAGACGTTGATCTGTTGCCAGCTCAGTGGGCTGCCCTCATCGTGGCCACGATTGGCCTGGCCGGCCTGTGTATCTGGATCATCGGGTGGGAGGAAGACGGATACGAGGACGAGCCGGAGACGGGGGAATAGATCGTCATCGCCGGCGGTTGAATGGCGTCCGAGGGGTGGGATCGACGCCCTGGCTGGACTGTCTCACCCGCTTACGATTGCGTGCTGCTGCCGTTGGGGTACAATTGGTTGACACAGCCCGGTGACGGGCACCGTCGCCGGCGTGAGGCCCACCATTCTCGCTCGAGTCTGGGAAAACCATGTCCAAGCTGCGAACACAGTCGGTTGCTCTGGCGCTCATAGTATTGATGGGCCTGGCCTTCCTCGCTTCTCCGGGGATTGAGGCTCAGGACGATCGGGTGGCGCAGCTGATGGATGAGATGTCGACCACGGCCAAGATTGGCCAACTATTCGTGGTCACCTTTCCCGGGTCTGAGGTCGGCGAACAGGATGGTATCACCGAGCTGATTCGGGACTACCAGGTCGGTGGGGTGCTGCTCAGGCCGGAGAATGGTAACATCATCAACGAGGGCGATACGCCAGCCCAGGTGGCGAGCTTGGTCAGCAGCCTGCAGGGAACCGCCTGGGAGGCCACTCGCCCAGTCACCGATACCGTCTCCCATCCGTTTGTCCCCCTGTTCGTGGCGATGGGTCAAGAGGGTAACTCCATGCCCTTCACCGGAATCGTCCGGGGGACCACGATGCCGCCCTCTCAGATGGCCCTCGGTGCGACCTGGAACGTGAGCCACACCGCCAGCGTCGGTCAGATCGTGGGTCACGAGTTGAGCACGATGGGCGTCAACATGCTGTTGGGTCCTTCGCTCGACGTCCTCGAGCATCCTCGGCCGGGCAGCGGCGGCGACCTGGGCGTTAGGAGCTTTGGGGGCGAGCCGTTCTGGGTCGGCCAGATGGGGAAGGCCTATATCCGTGGTGTCCATGAGGGCTCCGAGAACCGGATGGCCGTCGTGGCGAAGCACTTCCCCGGATTGGGGTCGTCGGACCGATCCCTGGACGAGGAGGTCTCGACAGTGCAGCGTACTCTGGAGAAACTGAGACAGGTGGATCTGGCGCCTTTCATCGCCGCGGCTCAGGCCTCAGACGCGGCAGCGCGCCCCGATGGGGTGATGGTGTCCCACATCCGCTTCCAGGGATTGGAGGGCGGACGCTTCATCTCCACGTCGCCCGTCAGTGTGGACAGCAATGTCCTTCTGCGACTGCTGGCGCTACCGGGGATGGCGGCCTGGCGCGAGGCGGGCGGGGTGACCATCTCTGGCGAACTGGGGCTCCGCGCTCTCCAAAGGTTCTACGCTCCCGATGAGCAGACCTTCAACAACCGCCGCATTGCCCAGGATGCCTTCCTGGCAGGCAACGACCTGCTTCTTCTGTCCCAGTTCAGCTTGAGCGGCGACTGGCAGGAGCAGGCAGAGAACACCAAGTCGACAATCACCTTCTTTCGTGAGAAGTACGAGAGTGATCCGGCCTTCCAGATCCAGGTCGACGCCGCAGTGGAACGGATTCTGCGGCTTAAGCTCTCGATCTATGAGGATAATTTCGCACTCGACAACGTACAGTCTGACACGGAGAGAGTGAGCGACCTGATCACGCCGGATGGCGAGGCCGTGGCCGCCATCGGGCGCGATGCGGTCACACTCCTTTCGCCTCCCGCGCCAGACCTGGTTCCCTCTCCGCCCACGCGCGACGAACGGATCGCCATCTTCACCGATGCGAGGACCCAGCGGCCCTGTGCTGCTTGTGAACCAGTGCCTCTCGTCGATGCTCAGTTGTTGGAGGACACGATTGTCGAACTCTATGGGCCGGACGCGACGGGGCAGATCGATCCCCGTTTGATCTCGAGCTTCACTTTCGGTGATCTCGAGGCTTATCTGAATGCTCCATCTCCCCCACCCACCCCGACGCCAGCGCCGGGTGAGACCGTCACGCCCACGGTGACGCTATCCTCTCGTCTGGGGACGACGCTGCAGAACGCTGACTGGATCATCTTCGGCATGCTCGATCCAACCAGTGCACCGCCGGAGTCTGCCGCCGTTCAGCGCTTTCTCGCGGAGCGGGTCGATGCACTGCGCGGGCCGCGGGTGGTGGTGATGGCTTACGACATCCCGTATGCGCTCGATGCGACGGAGATCAGCAAACTGAGCGCCTACTACGCGACGTACGACCATACCATCCCCTCCGTCAGAGCGTCGGTACGCGCTCTGTTCGGGGAGTTCGTGCCGCGAGGAAGACCGCCGGTGAGCGTGCCGGGGATCAACTACAACCTGCTCGTTCAGACAGCGCCGGACCCTCAGCAGACCATCCCGGTCTACTTCTCCGTCACACAGAGAGCGTCAGAGGACCAGGCAGCAGCAGCCCCAGAGGGGGAGTTCGAGCCCTCCCCTGAGCCCGCGGAGGAGGGTGAGCCGCCGGAAGGGACGGAAG
>SKQX01000058.1 GCA_007118795.1 Thermoflexales bacterium
CCGTGATCAAGACCACGTTGACGGCGCTGCGCCCCAGGTTGCCGATCTCCATCTCCAGAGAGGCGACCTGCCCAGCGACCAGAGAGTCGGGCTCCCGGTAGAAGCGGGGCTCGAGATCGACGCGACGGCGGACGACGAGACTCATGCGCTGGACATCGCTCACCCGCGCGTTCTGCAGGTCATCGTAGGCCAACTCAACGGGCAGGTTGTAGGCCTGGGGCCCGGCGGCCCCGTCCACGATGAGCCGCTGGGAGACAGCGACGGTCTCGCCGTGTCCGATGGTCGGGATGAAGAGCACGTTGCCGACTCCCGCCGCGATGAAGGGGTCGAGGGCCTCACCCTGCGCACCGCCCAGCGAGAGGGTCACGCGACGGGCGTCGGCGCCTCCTACGTTGGCGATCACCACGGTGAGGTTAAAGGGCTCGCCGGGCAGGAGGTCTTGCGGCTCCGTACGGTACTCCCCAACGAGCAACTGCGGCCTGTTGGCCAGGCTGGTGTTGACCTCGATGCCGACGTTCTGCTGTTCGGTTTGGACGCCGCCGGTGGTGTCGCTGTATTCCAGTCCGATCCTGAGGTTGTGGCGCCCGCCCTTCTCGACGTCACCCAGGGTCAGCGGAAGCGTCACAGTGACCACGCCGTTGACCACGATGCGGTCCACCGCGACGGTATCACTGCCGCCGGCAGGGATCGCTATGTCCTCCGACGCGGAGGTGGCGAAGACATTCAGAGCGGCGAGATTGCCGCGATTTGCCAACCTCAGCGTTAACGTAAAGGGCTCCCCGGGGGTCACCTGGGCGGGCACCGTGCTCGCCTCCTCTATCAAGAGCCGGGGCCTGCCGGTGACGGTGCCGCCCGGAGCTGCGCCAGTGACCTCCACCGGTATGGTGGTCGGATACTCGTAATGGTCGCCGGCGAAGTCATTGGCGCTGAGAGCGACGCTGAGCTGATGGACGCCGCCGCCCATATCCGCCGGCGCGCGCATCGTCTGACTGACGACGGCCGTGTGGTTGATGTGCAGCTGCCACAGCGTGTGGCCGTTCTGCCCGACGGGAAGGAAGCTGCCACCGGTGAATACGGCCAGGGTATTCTCCGCCGCGCGACTGCCGTTGTTGTAGATCTCGATGGTGACCACGAACTCCTGCCCGGCCCTGACGCGCGACGGCACGACGCTGGAGTTCCGCACCGTGAGGATAGGGCGCCCGGGCGGAGGGCCGGAGGGCGGCGTGGCGGGCGGAGGGGGTGCGGTCACCTCGACGGCGACGCGGTTGCTCACCGGTCCGTCCTGGAACACCTCGACCTCATAGCGGCCGGCAGGAATGCCAGCGGGGACCTGAGCCTTCACCCAGCTTGCGCTGACGTAGGTGGTGTCGAGCAGGCCGTGACCGACCAGGCGAGCCATCGTGGTGGTGACAAAGCCGCTGCCGGAGATGCTGAGGGTGGCGCCGTTGGCGTTGCTGAATTTCTCGGGCTCCACCTGATCGATTTGTGGCGGGGCAAGGGCGGGTTCAGCGTCCGACGGCTCCTCCGGCCCGGGCCCTTGCGCGGGCGCCGCGGCGGTCACAGCCGGAGGGACAGCGAAGGCCGCAGGCAGCGTTAGCAACAAGAGCGAACCAACGACGACGGACAACAGATAGCGGGCGGTCGCGGCCCGCCGGTCCCTTCCAGAGCGCAGGTCCAACCAGTGAACTCTCATCATTCCACCCCTTCCTCTCCCAGTCTTTCCAGCCAGACCCACCCTCAGTCCACCAGCTGTCCGTCCAGCAGGTGGAGCGCACGGGTGGTGTAATCGGTCACGCTGGGATCGTGGGAGACGATTAGAATCGTGCAGCCCGACTCGCGGTTGAGCCGACCCAGCAGCTGCATAATCTCCTCGCCCGTATGGCTGTCGAGATTCCCGGTGGGTTCATCCGCCAAGATAATGTGGGGGTCGTTGGCGAGGGCACGGGCGACGGCCACTCGCTGCTGCTGCCCACCCGAGAGCTCCGTAGGCCGATGGTCCGCGCGCTCGCTCAGACCCACCTTTGTGAGCAACGCCAAGGCCCGCTTACGACGTTCGGCAGGGGGTGTCTGGGCGAAGATCATGGGGAGCATCACGTTCTGCAAAGCGGTCATGGTGGGCACCAGGTGGAAAGACTGGAAGATGAAACCCACCTCACGCTGCCGGTACCTGGCCAGCTCGCTCTCGGCCAGCCGGCTGAGCTCCTGGTCGTTGATCCAGACACGTCCCTCGGTTGGGCGGTCGAGACCGCCGAGCAGATAGAGGAGCGTGGATTTGCCCGATCCAGAAGGGCCCATCATAGCCACGAACTCGCCGGCCTCCACGGTGGCAGATACGCCGTTGAGGGCCCGGACCACCTGGTCACCCATCGTGAAATGGCGGTGCAAGTTCTCGGTACGGATTAGAGCGGACATCGTGTGTATCTCCTCTTGGAGGCCAACGACCACTGTTGATCGTTAGTGGCCGGGCGTTCTCAGCCTGTCACCAGGTAGAGCGGCAGCGTCGCCAGCCAAACCACAGCGGTCAGCGCGAGGGCCTTCCGCGGAGGGATCCGGGCAAAGGCAGCCAGCCCCCATCCGGTGAGCAGCACGTGCCAGCCGGCGAATAGGTCCACCCCGCGCAGCAAGGCGGCGATGGCCCATCGGGCGGACGAGGGGGACACATAGCGGATCGCCGTCAGCGGCGGCGGTGTCGCATCGTAGACCAGGCCAGAGAGTCCCGGGTTGTAGATCGGCCTGCCCGTGGCCGCCGTGAAGGCGAGCTGGAGCAGACCGCGGGCGATGAAGGGGAGCCAGCCCCAAAGGGCCAGGGTGACGACGTCGGCGCGAGAGAGTCGTCGCTCCCCGAAGAACCGCGCCAGCAGCCAGAGAGCTCCGGCCGCCAACACCCAGCGGAGTCCCAAGGCCCCCAGGGCCGACAATGTGCTCAGCGCCGCGGCATCGAATCTGACAGAAGCCAGCTCCGGAGCCGGGCCGGCAGGCTGCTGATCAAACCAGTTCAGCGCCAGGCCGTGGCGATAGTGGATGTCGGCATAGGCGGTCACCAGGACCAGCAGCACCGTCAGGCTGGCGACCAGCACCGCGGGGACCCAGAGGCGGCGACCCTGCGTGCTCTGGAGG
>SKQX01000164.1 GCA_007118795.1 Thermoflexales bacterium
CCGGTGGGCGGATTGCCGTGCAGATCAACCATGGCGGCATGCAGTGCAGCCGGGAGACCGTCGCCCAGACCGTGGCACCCTCTCCCATCGATGCCGATTATGCCTCCCGATCCCCCCGGGAGCTGACCGCCGATGAGATCCCCGCGCTGGTTCAGGCCTACGCGGACGCGGCTCGTCGCGCCGTCCTGGCGGACTTTGACGCCGTACAGATCCACGGAGCGCACGGCTACCTGGTGAGCCAATTCCTCTCTCCCGTGACCAATCGCCGCAGCGACAGGTGGGGAGGAGACTTTGTTGGACGGTTGAGGTTCCTACGGGCGATCTGCGGGGCGGTTCGGGAGGAGGTGGGCTCCGACTATCCGGTGTTCATCAAGCTCGGCATGGTGGACGGCGTCGATGGCGGCCTGACACCATCCGATGGCGCTCGGGTGGCGGCTGCCCTGGCCGACATGGACTTGGATGGGATCGAGATCAGCGGCGGACTCGGACGGGGAACGAGCTTCGACACCCGCGCTGGCATCGGTTCCAGAGAAGAGGAAGCCTACTTCCGTCCCCTGGCCCAACGGGCGCGGGAGTCCACCTCGCTGCCCATCGCTCTTGTGGGCGGGTTTCGGTCGCTCCAGGTGATGGAGGAGGTGCTGGAGGCAGGGGATGCGGACTTCATCTCGATGTGTCGTCCGCTGATCTGCGAGCCCGATCTGCCGAATCGCTTGCGCCAGGGGGTCCAGGAGCGGGCCTCGTGTATCTCGGGTAACCGGTGCTGGCCCGGGCAATCCGGTGAGGGTATTGGGTGCCATTGTCCGATTGAAGAGCCCAGGTAGACGGAAACCCGATGAACGATGGTGTGACCACGGGTTGGATCGAGCCGTCGCGACGATCCGGCACAGTATCCGCCGTAGGCCGAGCCCAGGAAGGATGATACCCAGTATGCCAAGGCCAAGCCTCGGGCTTGTGATGGTGATCGTGTTGTCGGTCGCTGCTGTGGGCTGCCAAATCCTGGCGGACCGAGCCCCGGCGTCTCCGGTTCGCCCCGATCCAACCGCAACGCTCCGTGTCCAACCCACCGCTACCACCACTTCACCCGCGCCGACAGCGGCCGCCACCTGGACGCCGACGTCCGCCCCGACGCCGACGTCGGATCCCGTAGAGCTGCTGGCCGAGGCCGAGCGGTCTATGCACAACGGCGACTATCGCAGCGCGGCGGCAGCGTTCCAGTCGCTCCTGGCCGGCCCCCTGGACGACGCGACGCGTGCTCGGTCTCTGTGGGGGCTGGGTAGTGCCCTTCTGCGCGCTCACTCCTCCCGGGAGGCCGCCGATGCTTTCCAGCAGCTTCGCGCTGAGCATTCCCAGAGCGAGGTGGCGCACGACGCTGCCTTCGTATTGGGCGACGCTCTCCTGGAGGCGGGCGACCCGCTCCCGGCGGCGGAGGCGTACCACACTTACCTCGAAGGAGGCACCGTCATCGCGCCGTACGTCAACCGATCGCTGGGCGACGCCTATCGGGCCGGCGGTGAATACCCGGCGGCGATTGACGCCTACCGGAGGGCAATTGCGGAGGCTCTCGTCCGCTCGCTGGAGCTCGACGCCCGCGAGAAACTGGCGGTGAGTTATGCGACCCTGGGGGACACCGCTGCCGCCATCGCCCAGTACGATGCTATCTTGAGCCTCACTCAGGACGCCGGGCTCAGCGCCAGGATCGGGTACCAGGCTGCCAAGACGCTGATTATGGACGGTCAGGTCGACGCCGGATACGAACGCCACCTTACCGTTGTCGAGACGTATCCCACCCGTGATTTCGCCCATCGATCCCTGGTGGCGCTGGTGCAGGCTGGGCAGCCTGTCGACGACCTGCTCCGCGGCACGGTCAACTACTACGCCGGGGCCTACGGATTGGCGGTGGAGGCGCTGTATCGCCACATCCGGGCCTATCCGGACACGCATTCCAGTGCCGCCCATTGGTATGCCGGTCTGTCTTTCGCGAGGGCATCCAGTCCCGAGCAAGCGATCTACGAGTTCGAGTTGCTGATCGACACCCACCGCGGTGAGCGGCATTGGGGGGAGGCCTGGCTCGAGCTGGCTCGGGTCCACGCTAACCAGAATCGCATCGACACGGCCGTGGACACCTATCGCGGCCTGGTGGACGCGGCCCCCGCCCACCCCCTGGCGCCGGAGGCCCTCTGGCGAGCCGCGCAGCTCCTGGAACGCACGGGAGACACTGGGCGGGCAGTGGATGGGTATTTGGAGTGTCAAACCGCTTATCCTGCCTCGGACTTCGCCGCCCGCTCCCTGTTCCGGGCTGGGCTGCTGTGGTACGAGGACGGCCGGTATGCGGAGGCCGCCCCGGTGTGGGATACGTTGGTGCAGGGCTATCCGGATTCACAGGAGCGCAGCGCCGCCCTCCTATGGCTGGGGAAGGCGCGTCTGGCTGAACACGACCCGCAGGGAGCCCGGGAGGCCCTGGCACAAGCGCAACAAGCCGGGCCAGAGGACTACTATGGGCTACGGGCTGGGCAGCTGTCGGCCGCTCCCGACTCGTCGCCATTCCCGCCTACCCGGTACGAGCCCTCGGAAGTGGAGGGCAGCCGAGCCGAAGCGGAGATGTGGCTGGCCGGTTGGCTGGGGCTGGAGCCAGGGGTCGATCTCGGGAGTCTAAGTCGGCCTCTGGTCAGCGATGGACGTCGGCAGCGGGGGCGGGAGCTGTGGCGCCTGGGCCGTTTCCAGGAGGCCAAGACCGAACTGGAGGCCCTACGCCGGGACACCTATTCCGACGCGCTAAGCCAGTACCAGCTGGCCCTGGAGTACCGGGACATAGGACTGTACCGCTCCTCGATCCTGGCGGCCGCGCGGGTGATCGCACTGTCACCGGTTACGCGAACCGTTGACGCCCCACAGTACATGGTCCAGCTCGCTTATCCCACCTACTACGAGGATCTGGTGCTGGAGAGCGCCGGGCTGACCGGGCTCGATCCCCTGGTGATCTTCAGTCTGATCCGCCAGGAGAGTCTGTTCGAGAGCCTGGCCACCTCCATCGCCAGCGCGCGCGGCCTGATGCAGGTGATCCCACCCACGGGGGCGGAGATCGCTTCCGAGCTCAACTGGCCACCCGACTACGAAA
>SKQX01000044.1 GCA_007118795.1 Thermoflexales bacterium
AGTACCAACGATTTGTCCAGGAGAACCGTGTCCGAGGGGGTCAGATCGCGAGCCAGGATGACCGACGATTCGGTGAGCTCTGCCGCCGGAGACTGGGGGAGGTCCAGCAATACCCGCACCACCCGCTCAGCGACATCCCGCACGTCGGCGGCTCTGGCACCCAGGTACTCGTCCTCCATCGCCTCGAGCATTTGGGCGTACGACTCGGCGGCCTCGTGGATGGCGGCCTCCGCGTTCAGGTCCTCTTCCTCGATGGCGGCGCCGACCTCCTCTAAGAGCTCCGGATCCTCCAGCATCATCAAGTGCGCCTCGAAGATGGACGCCTCCTCTGCGCCGGTCTCCTCCTCCGCCTTGGCCAGGACTTGCTCCAACTGCTCCCGGGCCTTCTCGAGGGCCGCCTCGAACCTTTCCCACTCCGCCTCCGGATCCTCGACCTCACGCCGTTCCACGTCCACCTCCACCTTGGCGAACTGGAAGGTCGGGCCGATAGCGATGCCCGGAGAAGCACCTATACCCTGGACGTCGCTCCCATCCGCGGATTCGTTCCTGGTCTCAGATGTCTCCTGTTTCGTCATCATCTGCCCCCCTCGAATTCCTTGTCAACTAAATCGGCCAGGGCCTGGCTACCGACGCTCGCCCATTCGCTGGGGAGCACATCCAACCCCCCGGATTTCCCATAACACTCTCGCCGGTGCGCACCGATGACCGAACAGGCCACCTGGGTGTGGTGTCCCAATCTGCACCACCACGGGGACTATCTCCGTAATGGCGTCAGCCAGAACCCCGTAAAGGGGCTGGTGTTCCCCATGTGTCATGGACGGACGACCCTTCTTCGGTAAAGCCAGTATCTGACATTCTGAGGAGCGAAAAGAGAGGCGCAGCGGCTGGAGCGACGAGCAGTCTCGCCCACGCTGGCACGGCCAACCCCCGGTTGGGTACTCCTCAGCCGTCCGAGAGGTTCTTCCTGTCCGAGTGCGGTTGTAGCGCCAGTGGGCAACCGCCTTCCGCCGTCTTCGACGCAGTTGGGGACCCGGTCAACCCGAACTCACCATAGCCTCCAACAACTGTTGGGTCTTTAGCGCCTCCCACGCCGACGTCTGCGGCTGGGAGCCGCTCGCAACGCACTCCAGAAAATGCTCAATCTCGTCTTCGAAGCCCCGCCCTTTGAGGCCCGATGTCCACGCACTGGAGTAAGTCTCCCTCTCCACGTGCTCTGCCCGCCCGTCGATCAGACGTAGCTGTGAGAAGGCATCCACGTGAAGCGAAGCCCCCGCACCGTGCAGCGCGTAGGTCTCTTGCCATCCCCCCGCGTTGAGTTCCGTCGCTATGATGGCTCGTCCACCTCCGTTGAGCTCCAAGGTGACAACGGCGCGGACCAGCTTCCCGCCCGATATCTCCGATTCGGTGCTCAGGACCCTCGCCTCCCCACACAGGAAGCGCAGGAGATCGATGATGTGAATCGTATCGTCAATGAGGTTGCTGTAGAGATCAGGATGGTAAGCACTGGTCCGATGTTTTTCCAGCAGACAGAATCCGACGGGGCGGCCCTGCCACAGCTCGCGCGCCCGACGGTGAAGGGGCGCGTAGCGACGGTTGAACCCCACCATAAGGACCCGATCACGTTCATCAGCGAGCTCGGCCAGCGCCCGAGTATGCCCACTATGCATAGTCGCGGGCTTCTCCATATAGACGTGTACCCCGGCGTCCAGGAGCCGGCGGGCGATAGTGTGGTGCGTGTCTGAGGGCGTGAGCACGAACGCCACCTGGGGCTCCAGCGCCAGCAGCTCCTCGAAGTCGTCAGTGCCGTGAGGGACCCGATACTGAAGTTGGTATCCCTCGACTGTCTCCCTCGTCCGGCAATGGAGTACCAGATCAAGCCCGGCCCACCCGGTCAGCAGCGGCAGGTAAGCCTTCTCGGCGATCCCTCCCAGTCCAATCACAGCGGCACGCATAGCCATCCTCCTTGTTCCATAACCGGGGCGAGCTACATCTCCGACAGATCAAGGGGGGATCCGTCGGCAGCCACCGACCGATAGAATGCGTCGGCTACCCGCTGAGCTGCCAGGCCGTCCTGGAAATCAGGCTTGGACTGGCCCCCCTCCACCACATCCAGCACGAAGTCGTAGGCCGACGCCATGTGGATGTCAGTGGAGTAGCCCTGGGAGTACTTACCGCTGGGGAAGATCTGGGAGAGCGGTCGCTCTCCGGGCAGGCCTGCCCCCTCCCCACCGACCTCCGTCCATCGACCGGTCTCAAGACTGTGCCAGCGTACCCTTCGCGGGTCGGTAGTGCGGAAGACGAGGGAGCCCCGGCGACCGTGAAGCTCGAGGCCGGTAGCGCCGCCAGCGCCCGCCGCCATCCGGGTAACCTCTATGGTGCCGACGGCACCGCCCCGCAGTGCCAATCTGCATAGCGCCCAGTCGTCAACATCCACCGGCTGGTGCTCACCGCTTCCAACCGCCACTGGACGTTCACGGACGAAGGTTCGCGCAGCACCCCGGACGCTGACGGCCGGTCCAAGAACGTAGTGAACCAGGTCCACCAGGTGGATGCCGAGATCCATGAAGGCGCCACCACCAGATTCCCGATCCCGGAGTCGCCATGACATCGGCCGACTGGGATCCAGATAGCCACCATGATGCATATACGACCGGAAGTGTAGGATCTCCCCGATGACATCCTCCTCCACGAGCATCTTCATCTGGCGCACGGCCGGGAGATAGCGCAAAACGAAGGCCACGTGGGTCAGGGCGTCTCGGGACTCTGCCAGGGCCGCCATCGCCCGCGCCCCTTCCAGCGAGTCGCTCAAGGGTTTCTCGCAGTAGACGGCTGCCCCGGACTCCAGAGCTTGTCTGGTTTGCTCCCTGTGCAGGAAGTTCGGGGTGCAGATGTCAACCACATCCAGGTCCTCCCCGAAGAACTCATCGGGGTCACTGGTGACCACCTCGAACGCGGCTGTCCCTTGGGCAGCCTCGACGGTCTCTAACCGATGGCGCAGAAGGGCTCGCAGCCTCGGCTTCACCTCAGGGGCGTCGAAGCACAGCGGGATGCTCCGGTAAGCGATGGCGTGGATCTTCCCGATGTAACCGAGCCCAATCAGTCCGATGGTGACTC
>SKQX01000161.1 GCA_007118795.1 Thermoflexales bacterium
TCCCTGCCCCTGTGAATCGGTGCAATCTGTGTCATCTGTGGTTCCATCCCTGCCGTCTCCACTTCCACAGATCGCACATCCTTAATGATACCTGTGTCCCGAGCTCGCGAGGGCGGCGTCAGAAGCCCCACCCCGCGTTCGGTCAGTCCCTGCCCCTGTGAATCGGTGCAATCTGTGTCATCTGTGGTTCCATCCCTGCCACCTCCACTTCCACAAATCGCACATCCCTATGATACCTCAATATCGCTAGTTCGCGAGGGCGGTGTCAGAAGGCCCCCCTCCGCTGCAGCACGGCGCCGACGGTCCCCCAGAGGATCTTCAGGTCGAGCCAGAGGGAGTAGTTGCGGATGTAGAAGAGATCGTACTGGGTGTTCAGGTGCATGGGCAGGTCGCTGCGCCCGCTGACCTGCCACCAGCCGGTGATGCCGGGGGGAACGGCCAGCCGCTGGCGCTGCCAGGGCTCGTACTGGTCGACGACGAAGGCCTGCTCCGGCCGCGGCCCGACCAGGCTCATCTCCCCACGCAGGACGTTGAGGAGCTGAGGTAGCTCGTCCAGGCTCCAGCGGCGCAAGAAGGCACCGACGCCGGTCACCCGCGGGTCACGCCGCGTCTTATAGACGTGATTCCCATCGTCATCGAGCGCCGTCACGTGATCCTGCAGCGAGTCGGCCCCGGGCACCATGGTGCGGAACTTGAGGATGCGGAACGGCGAGCCGTTCTCGCCAATCCGTTCCTGGCGGAAGAGAATCGGACCGCCGTCGTGGAGCTTCACGGCGATGGCGATGAGGGCCATCACGGGAAGCGCCAGGGGCAGGAGGACGACGGTGGCCAGGAGGTCGAAGGTGCGCTTCAGGGCCCAATCAACGCCGTCGATGACAGGCTCGCGGAGACCGACCATGGGCAAGCCGAAAAGGGTCTCGGTCCGGGCCCGCACCATGGCCAGGCGGAAGGAATCGGGGACGATGTGGATGTGGACGGGTTGCTCCTGGAGGTCGTAGACGATGCGCTCGATCTGCTCGTGACACTCGGAGGGCAGGGCGATGACGATCTCGTCGCAGCCCGTCTCCCACGCAACGCGCGGCGTCTCGGCGATGGACCCCAGGATCGGGCGGCAGCGCTCCTCCCCGGGCTCAGTGTCGCAGGCAAAGCCAGCCACCTGGTACGCGGGGTTGAGCTCGCGCTCGATGATGTCGGCGACGCGGGCGGCGGTCTCCCCGGCCCCGACGATGAGGACGCGACCGGCGGTGTTGCGGACATCGCGGAGGGCCTGAAGGAGGCGGCCTCCCCCGACCCGCAAGAGCACCAGCAGGGCCCAGTTGGCAAGGGCGAAGTAGATGATGAGGAGGCGCGAGATATCGCGGAAGGTGAAGTAGAGAAAGCCCCCGAGCACGAAGACGGAAACCGGCACAGCGATGGTCAGGCGCCGGACCTGGGCCAGGACGTTGGTGGCAAGCCGGGAGTCGTAGACACCCAGGGTCTGGAACCCGATGGGCCAGAGGAGCGCGACCACGGCGTAGACCACGGGCGACACCAGGACGGACTGACCAGCGATAGATCTGCCCCAGGGCAGCACGGGGCGGAGAAGCACGGCGGCTCCGAGGGCTGCCACGGTGAGCAGCACGTCGCCGATGGCCAGAAAGGTCAGGTAGCGTCGGAAACGGCGGAACATCGGTCGGCGCCGGCCCTCTTGATGGAACGAGCGATCTGACGGGCGCGGCCTGCTAACCGCCTGGGTGATCAGCTGGTATCCGGTCTGGCTCGGTCGTGGCGGACAGGCGGCGCTCAGACAACGTCCTTGTCGGTCCTGCCAGGGCATGATACCAGGGATTCGGCCAATTGCCAACGTTACTATGGTGCTACTGAGGTGCTACTGACGGGGTTCCCGCAGCCATATCTCCGCCACGTCGTCCTCAAAGGCGGGCTGCCAGCCCTCCTGGCAGGCCAGATGAGTGGAGAGAGAGCTGACGGGCGGCGCGAGAACCACGTCGAGGTCGCATTGGTCCCAGGTCACAGGGAAGCCGAACTGGATCAACTGGCCCTGAGGATCCCGCCGCAAGAAGGCGTCGCTCTAGAGGCCGGTCCATCCGTCGCCGCGGACTCGGTGCTGGTGCCACAGGCACCCGATGATATGGGCGCGCCACTTGTAGTGGTTGACCATGTCGCCTGGGGGCTCGTGCTCCACGATCCTCTCCACGGCGCCCACGGGCAGCGCCTGCCGGTAGAGGGCCTCGTCGTGCTCCGATCGGTTCCTGGATCAAGTCGGTAAGCAGGTTGAAGCCGTCCGTGTCGCGGGCATATGCCCGGGCCCGCGTGGTGTCGGTATCGAGGACCAGGAGCAGGAACGAAAGGGCCGAGACGGCGACGGAGAGGACGGCGGTCAGCGGGCGCTGGGCGTTCAGCAAGAGCAATACACGTCTCATCGTTTGCAGCGAGGGCCGCGCTACCGTGGCTTCGTCCCGAGGGGCCGATGGTGGGGGGCTCTCACGAGTCGATGGAACTCCTCACCAACGGATCGGGATGTGAACGTCACAGGTATCTGGAGGAAGGAGGGCACCCATGCGCGACGGGTCCTGACGCGGGCGGCGATTCGACCGAACGGAGCCATGTCCTCGCAAGACCAAGCTGCTGTCTGGCGGTGTAGCACATGAGCCTTGAAGGGCAAGGGCCGGTTTGTGCGGGGTGGGCCCGTGGGCTATAATCTCCGTCGTGATCCCGTCCTGACAGCGAGGAGACACAGGATTTGGCCGTACTCAGACGACTACTGAAATTCGTGCGCCCGTACTGGAAGGTGCTGGTGGGGGCCAGCTTCCTGCTGCTGCTGCGCACGGGCCTGAACCTGCTGCCGCCGCTGGTGCAGCGACAGGTGGTGGATGAGGTCATCGCGGACGGTGACCTCTCGATGCTCCCCCTCTACATCGCGGGCCTGATCGGCATCCACGCCATCGCCCAGGCCACCAGCTTCGGCGACATGTTCCTCCGCCACACCATCGGCGAGCGGTTCATCTTCGACCTGCGGGTGGCCATCTACGATCATCTCCAGCAGCTCTCCCTCTCCTTCTACGAGGACACCTCGACGGGCGAGCTGATGTCCCGGGTGACGAACGACGTCAA
>SKQX01000094.1 GCA_007118795.1 Thermoflexales bacterium
CCAGCCGGAACAAGCGCCGACTCTTCCAGCGCCTCCCGGAAGAAGACGCTGGCGCGCCAGCCTGCTCGCTCGCCGTGGGTGATGATCTCTGTTAGCATCCGCGGGGGTAGTTCGGCCGCTCGCCGGAGCATCGCGCGAAATAGGCGATAGCTCGCCAGCGCGTCGTCCAGCGCTCGATGGGCCTGCTCCAGCTCAACGCCCAGCATCTGGGCAAGGCGGCGCAAGCTGTAGCGGTCAGCATCGGGGATCAGCACCCCCGCCAGCTCAAAGGTGTCCAGATACTCCGTGTCAAATCCCCAGTCGTGCTGCCGGAGAAAACCAAGGTCGAAATCGACGCTATGCCCCACGACCGGTCGCTGTCCCACGAAATCTCGGAGCGTGGGCACCACCTCGTGGGACTGAGGAGCGTGTCTCACATCCTGATCGGTGATACCTGTTAGGACCGTGATTTCGTGGGGTATGTGGCGGCCGGGGTCCACGAAGGTGGAGAATCGATCGAGTTCATCGTCCCCCCGGAACTTTGCCGCACCGATCTCAATAATCGCATCGTGCTCTGGGTCGAGGCCGGTGGTCTCTAAGTCCAGGGCCACGTAGGTCTGGGGCATGCGTCCTCGTTTCTAAGCCAGGGGCTATCTAGGATGGCGTCGCTTGGGTGCGCCTTGACACAGACGCAAAGGAGTCTTCAGAATCATCGGCGGCCATTATACCCCAGCCGGGGATATGGGCAAGATTCAACGGTCTGGTATGATGGCAGCCGGCCAGGGACAGGTCGGCGCGTCCTCCTGCCTGCAGGGGCGTGGCGACCGGGCATCGCGTATCGGCCATGGGGCGGCAAAAGATAGCGCCGCGGCAGAGCCGGCGTGCCGCTGGTCATCACCCGCCGATGTCCGCCTCGTCGCGTAAAATCATACTCGGGCGCTCCACAAGATCAGTTTGACACCCGAACCCACCCATGATATAGTGACAAGTAGCTGGCCATGAGATGGACGGGGCACTTGCCAGATCGGACGCGAGAGAGTGTAGCAACCCCAGCGTCTGAATGAAGGGTGTGGGACGCTGAGGAAGTGATGGTACGAACAGGGCGAGGAGAATCCGTTGACATCCAGGGAGGGTCGCGACAGGCGACTCTCCCTCTTCGTTGTACCATGGCATTAGACCAGACCGAGGAAGGAATGCGCAAGTATATATTCTGCACAGGCGGTGTGCTCAGTGGGGTCGGCAAAGGGGTGACGGCGGGTTCTGTCGGCCGCATATTGAAGGCACGCGGCGTCTCTGTCTCTATTCAGAAGCTGGATCCCTACATCAACGTGGATCCGGGGACGATGTCCCCGTACCAACACGGGGAGGTCTTCGTCACGGAAGACGGAGCCGAGACCGACTTAGACCTAGGACACTATGAGCGATTCATCGGCGAAAGCTTGACTCGCAACAGTAACGTGACGACGGGCCAGGTCTACGCTGAGATCATCGCCCGCGAACGCCGCGGTGATTTCTTAGGTGGCACGATTCAGGTAATCCCCCACATCACCGACGAGATCAAGCGCCGCATCGCCATCGTCGGAGAGGAGACGAACGCCGAGGTGGTGATCGTGGAGGTAGGTGGCACAGTTGGCGACATCGAGGGGCTTCCGTTCTTGGAGGCCCTGCGTCAGATGCGTCGGGATACGGGCCGCGAGAACACCTTCTACATCCACGTCACCTTTCTACCGCACATCGGTGCCACCCACGAGTTGAAGACCAAGCCCACGCAACACAGTGTCCGCGAGCTCCGCTCTATCGGCATTCAGCCGGATGCGATCATCGCTCGCGCGGACCACCCAGTTGACGAACACCTGCGCGATAAGATATCGCTATTCTGCGACGTGGAGCCTCGCGCTGTGATCCCCCTGGTGACCACGCAAGTGTTGTACGAGGTGCCGTTAGTGCTGGAAGATGCAGGATTGGGGCATTACATCGTTGAGCGTCTCGGGCTCCCATCGGGAGGGCCGAACCTGCGGAAATGGCGCGATCTGGTGAACCGCATCCGCGCGCCTAAGCCCTGCTTGCCCATCGCCATCGTCGGTAAGTACGTGGAGTTGCACGATGCGTACATAAGTGTCAGCGAGGCGCTGGACCATGCTGCCCTGGCGCACGGCTGGGACGCTCGGGTCCGGTATATCAGCTCCGAGGAGTTGGAGCGCGGGCGGGGTTGGGACCGATTGAGAGGCGTCTCCGGAGTGGTCGTCCCTGGCGGGTTTGGCGAGCGGGGAATCGATGGCAAGATCGAGACAGCTCGCTGGGCGAGGAAGAACAATGTACCCTACCTGGGCCTTTGCCTCGGGCTACAAGTGATGATCGTTGAGTTGGCGCGCCACGCCACGGGCAGCGACGAACCAAATAGCACGGAGTTTGACGCCAGCACTGACCACCCTGTGATCGACCTGATGCGCGAGCAGCGCTCGATCATAGAGAAGGGAGGAACGATGCGGTTGGGGCTCTACCCCTGTCGGCTAGTCGCCGGAACAAGAGCCGCCAAGGCCTATGGAGTGCCTCTGGTGGAGGAGCGCCACCGCCATCGCTTCGAGGTCAACAACGCCTATCGGGATCTGCTTTCGAAGGCAGGCATGGTCTTCAGTGGCCTATCACCGGACGGGCAGCTGGTCGAGATCTGTGAACTACAGAACCACCGGTTCATGTTGGGGAGTCAGTTTCACCCTGAGTTCAGGTCTCGCCCCACGCGTCCCCATCCGCTCTTCAAGGCATTTGTGGCGGCGGCCATCGAGTACTGTGAGGCGGCAAGAGAAGACATCTCGGAAACGGCGCCCAAGGGCGCCAACGGGTGAGTCGAGACCACGTCGAATCGACGCCGACTGGTATTCCGACTAGTTGTCAAAACCTCCTGCTTGTGTTAAGATACCGTTCAATGCAGCTGTAAGATTGCTTTCCGCCCTCGGACCTGGTGCCGAGGGCAACTACCGTGGAAAGAAGGAGGCGGCAAGTGCGTAAGTACCAGATGGTCTTCATCGTCCATCCCGAATTTGATGAGGATCAGGCAAACGAGGTCATCAGCGACGTTAAGGACCTGGTCGGCAGGAATGACGGCGAGGTGACGAAGGTAGAGCCCTGGGGGCTGCGAAAGCTAGCCTACCCGATCCAAAAGGAGCACGAGGGGCGATACGTTTTGATGGAGTTGGAGCTGGCGCCTGCGAAGGTGAGCGAGATAGAGCGCGTACTGAATCTAATGGAACCTGTGATCCGTCAGCTGATCGTACGCCTCGAGGTGTAGATAACGGGCGTAGACACGGAATGACTGCGAGCTTGAACAAGGTGATGGTCATTGGCAGCGTTGGGCGACCGGCCGAGATGCGATATATGCCCAGTGGACGTCCGGTGACCTGCTTCAGTGTCGGCGCGACGCGGTCGTGGAACAGCGAAGACGGACAAGAGCAGGAAGAGACCGAGTGGTTCCACGTGGTCGCCTGGGGCGATCTGGCCGAAAGGTGCAAGCGCTCGCTGCGTGAGAACCACCAGGTGTACATCGAAGGAAGGCTTCAGACACGGAGCTGGGAGACGGAAGACGGCGGCATCCAGTTTCGGACGGAACTGGTCGCCAGCGACATGATCCTGTTGGGCCAGCCCGCCGCGGATGGTGACCATTCGTCACCATCTGTTGACGAATGGTAGGCTTGGGCCGGCGCACATTTGCGTCGCGCCTTTTCTAGATTTGAGTAGGAGGTCGCATGAGCCCGTGGTATAGGAGAAAACGTAGGACTTGTTATTTCTGTGAGGAGAAGATCGAGCACATCGATTACAAGGACGTCGACACACTCAAGGAGTTTCTGAGCGAGCGGGGCAAGATTCGCTCGCGGCGACAGACGTCGACGTGTGCGCAACATCAGCGTCGGTTGGCTCAGGCGGTGAAGCGCGCTCGGCACCTGGCACTACTGCCCTTCGTGGGTTAGTCGTGCCGACGTTTTCCTTGAGGCAAACGGAGAAGGCCCCGGTAGCGATAGGCCTTCTTTTGGTTTGCGCTACGTGCGGACGGAAAGGTCAAGATTATGACTAAGAAGATCAAACGGGCGCCGCAGGAGCAGCTGACTCGCAAACAGCGGTCACGGCTGGAGAAAGAGCGGCATATGCAGCGGCTTCTTCTTTGGGGCTTGAGCATTGTGGCGGTTCTCACCATAGGGGTTCTGGGTTACGGTGTCGTGGCCGAGTCGATCCTCGAACCCCGGCAGCCGGTAGCCATCGTCGATGGTCAAGGCATCCCAACATCCGAGTTCCAAGCCCGGGTGAAGCATCGCCGCTCACAGCTTCAGAATCAGCTGCTTTACCTGTACCAGCAGTACCAAGCTATGATGAGGGAGGAATCCGAGGAGGGGACCCAAGGCTTCGAGGAGTACTTCGAGGGGCAGATCAGCGAACTCGAGTCCTGGCTCGCGCCTGAGAACGCTGAGGCCATCGGGCAGCAGGTCCTGGAGCAGATGATCCAGGAGAAACTAGCACAGATGGAAGCCGAGCGGCGCGGTATCGAGGTGACAGAAGACCAGGTACAGGATGCGATCCACGAGGGCTTTGGCTATGATCCGGAGGCGGCGGTGGTTGAATCAGCGCCGACCACGGAGACCGAACCGGTAACGCCGGAAGAACCCGTGCCAGCGCCTACGCCGATGACTGAAGCCGAGTTCAACGAGCTCTATGATCGGCACATGCGAGAGGGACTCCAACCTCTCGGTATCTCAGAACAGCAGTATCGGTCGTGGATCGAGGCGTCCCTGCTTGTAGAAGCACTACAAGAAGCCATGAAAGAAGAGCTTCCCACCGAGGCCGAGCAACTCAAGCTGAGGCTGCTGGTCGTATCCAGCGAGGAGCGAGCCGAGCAAATGGTCGAACGTCTGGACGGAGGGGAGGACTTCGACGTGCTGGTGGAGGAAGCTGAGACCGACGATGAGGAGCTTGGCTATGGCAGCGAGTTGGACTGGATGCCGACCGACATGGTCGTGGACCAGTTGGGCCACGAGATGGCGGAGCTGGTCTTGGCTCTGGACGTTGGAGGCTACACGGAGCCCGTTCCTTTAGGTGAGCAGGACGACCCGTATGCCATCATAATCCTGACCGGCCGTGAGATACGTCCGCTGGAAGAATCTATCCGAGAGCAGATGGCGGCGGAAGCCTTCCAGTCCTGGCTCCAGGCCCAGGAGACGCTTGTCGAGCGCAGGCCCATCCGAGACCGGGTGCCAGCGGAGCCATAGAAGCGCAGCGTTAGCCGTTAGAACATAGAAGCCCCCACGGATCTGGCTCGGTCCCTGGGGGCTTTCTCTGGTTCAGCCCGTGTGCCGCCTGGCCTCGATCACGTTGGGCAAGCTCTCGATCTTGATGAGGATGCGGCTGAGTTGGGCAATGTCACGAATTTCCAGCGTGACATAGTGCTTCACGATATTCTTCTCCCGACTCACATTGAGAGCCGCCATGTTGATCCTCTCTTCGCTGATGAGACCGCTGATCTCGTGCAGCAGCCCCGTGCGATCATAGGCTTCGATGTAGACGAGCACGGGTACCGTCCGCGCCTCCGAGCCCCAGTCAACCTCGATAAGCCGCTCTCTGTCGTCGACACGCAGGACGTTGGGACAATCCCGCCGGTGGACAGTGACTCCCCTGCCGCGCGTCACGTACCCGATGACGTCCTCTCCCGGGAGAGGTCTACAGCATCGCGCCAGGCGGGTCATGAGGCCCCCGGTACCCTGCACCTGAATCCCCTCCACGGATTCGGGCAGCGCGGGCAGCTCAACCGGCAGCAGCTCCTCCTCCTCCTCTTCTTCCGGGCTCAACTCAGCGATCTTGCTCGCGATCTGCTGGCTGTTGATATCGCCGAAGCCGACGGCCGCGTGGAAATCGCTAAGTCTTTCGTAGTCGAACAGCTCAGCCACACGTTCGTGGGCCAGATGCTGCATCCCCAGGTGCTTCAGCTCTCTCTCGACGAAGTCACGCCCCTGTGAGATACTCTTCTCTCGATTCTGGCGCCGGAACCAGCGCCGGATCTTGGAGCGAGCCCTGGACGTGACAACGAATCCGAGGGCCGGATTGAGCCAATCACGACTCGGTGAAGCCTTTTTTGCGGTTATGATCTCGACACGGTCGCCGGTCTTCAACCGGTGGTTCAGCCCCACCCACTTCTCGTTGACTTTTGCCCCCCGACAGCGGTGACCAACCTCCGTGTGAATGTGGTATGCGAAGTCAATGGGCGTGGATCCAGCCGGAAGATCGATGATGTCGCCGGCCGGGGTAAAAGTATAGACGCGATCCTGGAAGATGTCGGTCTTCATCGCATCCACGAACTCGTTGGCATCGGTCAGCTCCCGCTGCCACTCCACGAGCGATCGCATCCAGGCGATCTTGGTATCGAAGGACGGGTCTGGCCTGCCGCTTTCCTTGTAACGCCAATGGGCCGCCACGCCGTACTCCGCCATCCGGTTCATCTCGGCTGTCCGGATCTGCACTTCCAGGTTCTTCCCATCGTCGGCGATCACGGCTGTGTGGAGGCTCTGGTAGCCGTTCTCCTTGGGGGTGGCTATGTAGTCATCAAACTCGCCCGGGATCGGTTTCCACAAACTGTGTACCGTACCTAGGATACGGTAGCAGTCCGGCTCGTTCTCGGCAATCACACGGATCCCGCGCACATCGTACACCTGCTCAAAGGGGACATCCTTGCGCCGCATCTTGCGGTAGATGCTGTACATATGCTTGGGTCGCCCCTTGATCTGCGCGTTCAACCCTTCTTCCGCCAACTTCTCCCGTAGGATTCCGGCATATCGCGCAATGCTGGCCTCACGGTCCGGACGGCGCTCTGCGATCAGGTGCTTCAGACGCTCGTACGTTTCTCGATCCAGATAGCGGAAACTAAGGTCCTCCAACTCCCACTTCCACTGCCAGATGCCGAGGCTGCTGGCCAAGGGCGCGAAAATCTCCTGGGTCTCCCGGGCGAACGCAATCCGGCGCGCCTCATCGAGGGGGTCAAGGGTGCGCATATTGTGCAGCCGGTCGGCTAGTTTGATGATCACGACCCGGATGTCCTGAGCCATGGCGATGAACATCTTCCGTAGCGTCTCCGCCTCCTGATGGTCGGATCGCTTCCTTGGCTCACGGGTGTACCGATCGTCAACCTGCTCCTTCTCCATCCGCTCAAGCTTTGTCACGCCGTCCACCAATGATGCAATATCATCGTTGAACGTTTGGGCCAGCTCCTCAAGGCTCACTTCCGCGTCCTCGACGACATCGTGGAGCAAGCCCGCCGCGATGGTGTCGGCACCCATCCCGATGTCGGCCAAGAGATGAGCTACCGCCAGCGGATGCTGGATATAGGGAACGCCGGAGTCACGAGCCTGCCCCTCGTGGGCCTCAGCGGCAAGAGCGTACGCTCGCCCCACGAGGGCCCTGGCACCGTTGTCCCGGCCAGGAGGCGAGACGCGCTCCAAGACATCTGATAGATTGACGATCTCCTTCGTTGTCTCTGCTGCCATAACCAAGTGCCGCAAATCTGTACGCGTACACCCCGTCACCGTTACCAAGGGCGTTACTGCCCGCCGAAGCTGCTGATCAGACCGGTCATTGAGAGGCTGTACAGACACTTCGGTCTGAGGAGCTCAACTACATATAGTATAGTGCGATCCCGCACTTTGTCAACGAGGCCAGCTGCAGACCGTGGGGGCAAGAAGACCAACTTGTCCACTAGTTGACTTGGATGTATAGTCATAGGAAACTCCGCCGGTCGAAAGGAGAACCCGTGAGAGTGATTACAGGTAAGGCAAAGGGACACAGACTCAAATCGGTCCCGGGGGACATCACCCGCCCCATCACGGACCGTGCCAAGTCGGCGCTATTCAGCATTATCGAGAACTGGGTGATCGACTGCCGCTTTCTGGATCTCTTCGCCGGGACAGGCCAGGTCGGGATTGAGGCGTTGAGTCGAGGAGCCCGGGAGGCTGTCTTTGTGGAGGTCGCCGATCCCGCCCTGCGCACGATTCGTGCCAATCTGGAACACACCGGCCTGGCTGAGAACGCTCACGTCGTGGGTGCCGACGTCTTCAAGTTCCTGTTGAGAGAACCGGATCCCTTTGATTTCGTCTACGTCGCCCCCCCACAATACAAGGGTCTTTGGGTCAAGACTCTCCGGCTGCTTGACGAACGGCCCGAATGGCTAGCGTCCGATGGCTGGGTTATCGTCCAGATCGACCCAATGGAGTACGAAGAACAGGAACTGGAGCACCTGGGGATGTTCGATCAGCGCTCCTATGGCGGAGTCATGCTCTGCTTCTACGCGCAGTACCAGGCATAACCGAGAGCCGGCGGAATCCATCCGCTGCCCACATCTAGCAGAAAAGCCAGGCGCTTCAGCGCCTGGCTTCTCCTTTAGTCACCAATCAGCGACCTACATGGGGGGCATGCCACCCATGCCGCCGCCGGGCATGCCACCGCCCGGCATACCCGCGGCTTCGTCATTCTTCTCCGGAAGATCACTGATCAGGGCTTCGGTGGAGAGGACCATGGCCGCGATTGAAGCGGCGTTCAGGAGGGCCCCCTTCGTCACCTTCGCCGGATCGATGATCCCGCGCTCAACCATATCCACGAAGTCGCCTTCCAGGACGTCGTAACCGATGCGGTCGTTCCCTTGCTCCTTCTGCATCCGCCGCACAGCATCAAGAATCACGGCGCCGTCCTCGCCGGCGTTCTCCGCGATCTTCCGCAGAGGCATCTCCAGCGCCTTACGCAGGATCCCGGCCCCGGTCTGCTCATCGGCGAAGGCCATCTCGACATCATCAAGCGCGGAGATGGCGTTGATCAGCGCCACGCCGCCGCCCGGCACGATGCCCTCCTCAACAGCCGCACGGGTTGCCGACAGCGCATCCTCAACGCGGTGCTTCTTCTCCTTCAGCTCGGTCTCCGTCGCTGCACCAACGCGGATCACAGCGACGCCGCCGGCCAGCTTCGCCAGACGCTCCTGGAGCTTCTCACGATCATAGTCCGAGGTCGACTTCTCGATCTCGACCTTGATCTGCTCCATACGACCCTTGATATCCTCGTCGGAACCATTGCCGCCGATAACGGTCGTCTCATCCTTGGTGGAGACGATCTTCTCGGCTCGACCCAGGTCCTCGATGGTGGTGCTGTCGAGGGTACGTCCCTCCTCCTCGGTGATCACGTGACCACCGGTGACAACAGCGAGATCCTGCAACATCGCCTTTCGTCGATCGCCAAACCCGGGGGCCTTCACAGCCAGGCAGTTGAGCATCCCGCGCAGCTTGTTCAACACCAATGTGGCCAGCGCTTCGCCATCCACGTCCTCGGCCACCACCAGCAGGTCACGGTTCCCCTTCTGCACCAGTTTCTCGAGGATGGGGACGAGATCCTGCGCCGCCGAGATCTTGCTGTCGTGGATCAGGATGTACGGCTCCTCAATCACCGCCTCCATGGTTTCCTGGTCTGAGATGAAGTAGGGGGACAGATAACCACGATCGAACTGCATCCCCTCGACGTACTCGATCTCGAACTCGAGGCCGCGGGACTCCTCAACCGTGATGACTCCATCCTTGCCCACCCGGTCCATCACCTCGGCGATCACCTCGCCAATCTCGCGGTCCTGGGCCGAAATAGCCGCGACGTTGGCAATGGCCTCTTTGGTTGTCAACGCAATCGATTGCGCATCAACGGCCTCCGCGACGGCGGTCGATCCAGCCAGGATGCCGCGCTTAAGCAGCATGGGGTTGGCACCCGCCGCCACGTTCTTCATACCCTGGGTGATGATCGTGTGGGCCAGAAGCGTCGCCGTCGTGGTCCCATCACCGGCAATGTCGTTCGTCTTGGTCGCCGCTTCTTTCAGCAACTGAGCACCCATGTTCTCAAAAGGCTTCTTGAGCTCGATCTCCTTCGCCACCGTCACACCGTCATGGGTGATGGTGGGAGCCCCCCACTGCTTGTCCAGAGCCACGTTACGCCCCTTGGGACCCAGCGTGGTCACCACGGCGTTCGCCAACGTGTCAATACCGCTCTTGAGAGAGCGTCGGGCTTCTTCACCAAAAACTAGCTGTTTTGCCATCTTATTTCCTCCTCAGAAACTCCTGTGTCCTGTCGTACTTGCAAGTTACGCAACCTTGGCGAGGATGTCATTCTCTTTTAGGATGAGGATATCCTTGCCCTCTTCGGTCTTATAGCCTGTGCCAGCATACTTGGCGAACACGACGGTGTCGCCCACCTCTACGTCCATCGGGATGTAGTTGCCCTTCTCATCTCGATCGCCCGGTCCGACAGCCAACACCTCACCCTGCTGAGGTTTCTCCTTGGCGGTATCGGGCAATACCAGCTCGCCCCCGGCGAAGGTCTCCACATCCTTCTCGATCGGTGCGACGACCACTCGAGACCCCAACGGCTTGATGTTAACGCTCATCTTTTTACCTCCTGAGCTACGTCTGATATGTGACTCGGCAACGCTAGTTAAGTTAGCACTCCATGGGTGAGAGTGCCAAGACAGGAGAATGATACCATGCGCTTCGGGGATGTCAAGACTCGCAGCCGTTCCAGGAGGGGGGTCAGCCAGCTCTTATGTGTTTCTTACGTCTACTCTCACAAAGAAAAAGACCCGCTGCCGGCTCCCAACAGGTCTTGATGCCCGTCCAACCCAAAACCACGTCTAGGGTGCAAGAATCGTCTTCAGCCTCTCCCTGATGCGAGCCTCGGCTTCGATGACGTCGATCCCCTCTGCTGCAGCGATCTCGCCAGCGAGAAAGGTCAGAGCCTCCTTGTGGATACGCCTACCCCGCGTGGTCAGGTGATCTTGGTCCTTCTGCCGCCAGGTCAAATCCCTCAGCACCTGGGCGATCTGAAACACGTCTCCGGTGCGGAGCCTATCCATGAGAAGGGCGTGGCGGGTCTTGTGGTTTGCCGGCAGATCCTCGGGCTTTGACAGCAGCACACGCCAGACCTGCCCTACCTCGGACTCCGGAATTGCCGGGCGAATCCCTAACTCGTCTGCCTCCTCAATGGGGACCATCAGCTGGAGGCTCGGCTCACGACCTATTAGCTCAATCTGATAGTACTGGCTATTGCTACCCTGCCACTCTCGTTCCTGTATGTCGACCACCACGCCAACACCGCGGGTAGGATGGACCACCGCATCACCGGTACTGAACATCTCCCTTCCTCCCCTGTCCCGCTCTCGTTCCTGTTCCTGTCACCGCCGGAGGGCCGCCCGGCGATGTCTCCTCCGTCCGGCACACCGTGTCTTCACACGACGACCCGCCATCATGGATCACAGCTTGCTTAACGGGCGAGGAACACCCACCCGGGGACTCCCTATCCGTGCTCAGGGCAACCTCCCACGTCGGCAGCCACTGCGCTGCCAAGCACCCTCAACATGCAACGGCGATGTCGGTCTGGATCCAGAAGCGTCGGTCGCCCGCCCCGGCCGCGTGTCCAGAGACCACGGATGCTCATCCCCAGGCTCTGATCCAGTAGCCATCAGCAACGCGAGGTCCTCGTCGCGTCTCATGGCAACCATTCA
>SKQX01000144.1 GCA_007118795.1 Thermoflexales bacterium
CCGATGGGCAGATGACGTTCCTCACGGGCCCCTTCGTGGGGCTCCTCCGGGCCACGGATCTGATGCAGACGCTGGCGGGCATCGCCGACGTGACGCTGGAGCAGGTGCGGGAGAGCCGGTCGCTGTTCAGCGACTTCGAGGAGAAGGCAAGGCCGTACAAGCGGCTCCTGGACATCCACGTGGCGCATCACTTCGGCGTGGAGCGGGCCCGGGAGTTCCTCACCCTCCACGGCGCCGAGGCCGTGAAGGCGAGGCCGGAGGAACTGGGGAGGCCCTACCGGGAGGTGGTGGAGCGGACCCGGGAGCTCTACGAGGAGAAGCGCTTCTTCCACTGGGATCTCGAGTTCCCCGAGGTGTTTATCGATCTGGAGCGGGCGGCGTGGAAGGAGGACGGTGGATTTGACGCGGTGGTGGGAAATCCGCCGTACATCTCAACTCCGAGCATCGCCGACGACAACAAGCGATACTTGAGGCATACGTTTGAGACGTCTGGCAAGGAGCTGAATACCTTTGGGCTCTTCAGCGAGAAGGCTTTTGTTCTCCTCGGTGACAACCGACGTCTGAGTCTTATTGTTCCAGATAGTTTCTTGAATGTACGCTCTTATGCTGCTCTGCGGTCTTTCTTCCTTAGGAATTGTCGGATCGCGCGACTGATGAAGATTAGGGGAGGGGCCTTTGAAGAAGCTGTGGTGGGAAACAGCGTTGTGTTTGTGGTTGCCAAGGAGAGGTCGCAAGATCGAAGGGACTCGAGCTCAGTCGAGATCGATGGCGTACAGAAGAAGCGAGTGGTTGAAGCTGTGGACACAGTTTCTCAAGATCGATATCGGGATCTTCCAGATCTTGCATTTGTCACTGACAGCGAGATCTTGGCGCTTTTCAGCAGGCTTGGCCATGGCCTCCCCAGACTGGGGGAGGTCGCTGAGCTGCGGGACGGCATAAAGACGGGTGACAACTCGCGATTTGTGACGGAGAGTGCCGAAGACGAGAAGCATAGGCCTTTGCTTACGAATTCTGACATAGTGCGATACCATTATGAGTACAGTGGGCTTTACGTCCTATACGATCGTTCCCTGCTTGATGGACCGCGTGAAGAGTGGATCTTCTTAGCTGATGAGAAGATAGTGTTGCGGCAGACAAGCGATCGAATTATCGCGGCTCTGGATCGGAAGAGGTTCTATACTCTTGATAATACACACCTAATCTTGCCGACTTGCGAGGACTACCAAGCCCTATATCTGCTTACCCTGGTCAACTCGCGGCTTATCGACTACTTCTACCAGTTCATTGCCGGGGAATCTGGTAGGGTATTCGCCCAAGTGCGGGTCGCCAATCTGGAGAAACTCCCTATTCGGCCCATTGTCTTTACGACACCAAGGGCAGAGTGTGAAGTCCTCGTCGGCAATCTCATAGCTGATCACCTTGAGGGGGAGACGGTAGTCCTGTTAAGCAAGATCGATGGACTACTTCCCAGAAATGACGACGGAGATTTCCTCGCATTGCAACCCGGGGCCACCGGCGCGGAGGAGAAGAGCGACGTCGTCCACGACCTGCTGGCCTACCTCGCTGAGCAGATGATCGCCATGCACGAGGAGAAACAGGAGCGGGTCGCGGCCTTCTGGGACGACCTGGAGGCCGCCTGCGAATCGCCGGGCACGTTCGAGGATCTGCACGACCACGGCAAGTGGGAGCAGAGCCTGGGGAAGGACCCGGCCTGCCGGCCCTACGTGGACCGGGAGAGCCGCTCCACCCGCCACCTGGACGAGAGCCTCGCCTGGGACGAGGCCTGCTACGAGGCCTTCGCCGGGATGCTGGCGGGTAGGACCAGCGTCACACCTCCGATGATCGACGTCTACCGGCAGCATCACCCGGCGTACAAGGGCCTGGTCGAGCGCATCGCCGCCACCGATGACCTGATCGACCAGATCGTCTACCGCCTCTACGGCCTGACGGAGGAGGAGATCGCGGTGGTCGAGGGAAGAACTACCTCGCATTAGGGGAATCCACGACAAAGGGGTGTTCAGGTGAGCAATGCGCGATCTGATGGGGCTACTGAGAGCCCCACTGTGTCCAGAGATGAGGCGCTATTCAGTCTCGGAGTCTCTGTTGGAGCTACGTCGAAGGACGAGCTCCTGCTTGGGGAAGTGCATAGACGATATGACCTCCAACAGACCGAAATCGACGCGATCAATGGCAAAGCCGGGTTGGTGCTCGCCTACTTTGGCGCAATCCTCATCGTTGCCGTCACGAGTCTGCACGGGGGATCAGCCCTTTCTGTGAGGGCTCTGAGTGTGGCTGGCGTAATTGCGATATCCGTCAGTCTGGCCTCCTATCTATGCGGTGTGGGTTGCTGTGTGGTGGCGATTGCTCCTTGGAAGGTTTTCTTTCCCGTGGGAATAGAGAACGA
Source organism: Thermoflexales bacterium (assembly GCA_007118795.1). Lineage (GTDB taxonomy): Bacteria > Chloroflexota > Anaerolineae > B4-G1 > B4-G1 > SKLM01. The sequence continues at coordinate 2,405 of SKQX01000144.1, forward strand.
AGAAATCGAGCATTATCTATCCAGAGACAGAGATGATGCAGTTCGGCAGCTCTTAACGCAATACAGCAAGTACATCCAGGAGAACTCGTCGAGAATCAAGACCAAGAATCGATGGTTCTTCTGGGGGCTTCTGCTGAGCCTGGTCTTCACGCTAGCGAGCGTTAGTGCGGTTTGCCTTGCCTCACCTTGAGCCCGCGGAGTCGGGCCTCCCGTAGATCACTAAGCCGTGAGGAAGCCCCATGGAAGTTCACTGTCAGGAGCCTGAGCAATGAGTGACAATCAGGAAGTGTCCGCCCCGAAACAACCGAAGAAACCTGTGCCGCTACCGGACGCAAGGCCTCCGACCCCTTCCCAGGAGTCTACGAAGTCGAATACTCCTGGTGGTAAGCCGGGCAAGTAGAGATAACCGTTGGTTCCCTCGACCTCGGACAACTGGTATCGCCTGCGTACACCATAGCGGTGGCATCTCCACGGCGAGTCAGACGGGATCACGCTGTGATAGGCGTTGGCGGTGTGTAACCCTACGCGAGCATAGCGAGTGGAGACATAGTCTGTGGAAAGACCCGGCCTGCCGGCCCCACGTACACAGAGGCAGCCGCTCGACCTGACCTGCTGGCAATCTCCGGTAGTGAGATGCCGAGCGGGGCTGCCTACCGTTTTCACTCCATCCCAGCACGTTGCTCAACATGGCCGAGAC
>SKQX01000254.1 GCA_007118795.1 Thermoflexales bacterium
GTTCTACGACTTCGATCCCGATGGCCTCCTAACCTTCAACGTCGTGAGGCTCACGCGCGAGGGCGACCGTGACTGGACCCAGCACGTGAGCGCCACCCGACTGTGGCCGCTGACGGAACGCTACCTCACGCCCGCCCTAGAGGAAGCCGGCTTCACTGGCCTCACCGCGTACGGCGATATGCAGGGATGCCCCTTCGATCCCTACACCAGCCCCAACCTGGTCATCGCGGCCCACGGCAACACGACAGAACCCCGTGACGTCTCTGCCCGGGGACATCCCGGACCCAGCCCAGCACCGCTGGCACCAAACACTAAGGAGGAACCATGATGGAGAAGAGCGGCGGACAGGACGCGCGCAGAGAGAAACTGAAGGAGATCATAAGGTTACTACACGAAGGTAGGGCGGTCGAAGAGGTGAAGGATCAGTTTGCTGCCTTGCTCAAGGACGTCGGGGCCACCGACATCGCCGCCATCGAGCAGGAACTCATCGAGGAGGGCATGCCGGCCGCTGAGATTCAGCGCCTCTGCGACGTACACGTGGCGGTTTTCCGAGAGTCGCTGGACGAGCAGGCGAGCGCAGATTCTCTCCCGGGCCATCCCGTCTACACGTACTTGGCGGAGAACGCCGCGGCCGCCCAGTTACTGGACAGGCTGGAGGATGCCCTGGAAACAGCAAAGGACGACCCCGATTCCCAAGCGCTTGAGCGGGCCAGGACCTTGCTCGACGAGCTGCAAGCCTACGACAGACACTACCTGCGTGAGGAGAACATCCTCTTCCCATACCTGGAGAAGCACGGATTCGAAGGACCATCGAAGGTGATGTGGGGCATCCACGACGAGATCCGGGAAGGTTGGAAAGAGCTCGAAGACATCCTGACCGAGGGACCCGGAGACGATCTCCAGGCGTTCCAGAAGCGGATCGACAAAGTCTTCGGCCCTCTAGCAACCGCCGTCCGTGAGATGTTCTACAAAGAGGAGAACATCCTGTTTCCGACCGCTCTCGACAAGCTGAGTGGTGAGGAATGGTGGCAGATCCGGACACAGGGACCCGATATCGGCTACTGCTACGTGTCACCGGGTCACGAGTGGCCCCCAAGGGAGACCGGCCTGGAGGAGATCTGGAGCCTCGAAAGCGGCGATAAGCCCGCTGACGAGAAGTTGCTCCACCTCGACACCGGCTCCCTCACCCCGGAAACAGTTAATCTCATTCTGAACCACTTGCCCATCGAGATAAGCTTTGTCGATGACGAAGACCGCGTCCGCTACTTCACCCAGATGGGCGATCGCATCTTCCCGCGCTCGCCAGCCGTCATTGGCCGCACGGTGCAGAACTGCCATCCCCCCGACAGCGTTGACCGTGTCGAGGAGATTCTGCACCACTTCCGGTCCGGTAGGCGGGACGTCGCCGAGTTTTGGATTCAGATGCAGGGACGCTTCATCCACATCCGCTACTTCGCTGTCCGCGACGGACAAGGGGAATACCGGGGGACGCTGGAGGTCGTGCAGGATGTCACCGACATCCGCAACCTGGAGGGAGAGAAGCGGCTGTTAGACGAAGCGTGATCGTGATAGCCAGCCCCAGACTGGGCCGGCAGCTGCCGAAGAAGACACCCAGCGTGGGACCGAGTAGATGCGCCCGACCTGTCGGTCGTGGACTCTGTCTTCGCGGTGCGCTGAACCTGTGCGCTGTTGGGGGCCCGCGCCTCATATTCAGCCGTCCAGCGCGGGGCACTCTCGTTCATCACGGACCACCTTGCGGCTGAACCCTGCCGGGAAGTGCCGGAAAATATAGAGAGGTCATATGCGGATCCTGGCCATCATCACTGGTGAATACGGACGAAGACACGCGGAGAACATCCGCGTCCACGCTCCCGGCGACTGGGTGATCCACGTGTGGCAGGCCCCCTCCTTCTATCCGCCGGTCATCGACTACCCGGAGGACCACCTGCCCGAGTCATTGCCCGGAGAAGCCGAGGGTATCGACCTGGTCCTCGCCTTCGGTGAGCATCGGGGCGTGGCTGAGCTCCTGCCGGAGGTGGTCCGAAGGACCAACGCCAGAGCTGTGATCGCGCCCGTGGATCGGGAGGAATGGCTTCCTCGAGGGCTGGCGCGCCAGTTGCGCCGCTGGTTGGGGGCGATGAACGTGGCCTGCGTCACCCCCAAGCCCCTGTGTACACTGACCGAGACCGACTACAACGTGAAACGCCACCGCGTGGCCTACGAAGACCCCCTCATAGCGGCCTTCGCAAGCCAGTTCGGACGGCCGAGCTTCGACATCGTTGTCGACCCCGAGACCCGCGACATCGCTGAGATCACGGTAAATCGCGACGCCGTGTGCGGCTGCGCGCGCTACGTGGCCCAGGAGCTTATGGGAGTTCCCGTCGGCGACGCCGAGCGGCTGGCGGGGCTCCTCCATCATCATTACCCCTGCTTGGCGAGTATGGGGGTGGACACCGATTTCGACGACACCATCATGCACATCTCCGGAAATGTGATGAAAAAGGCGATCAAGGACCAAGTGGTGGACTATGTGGCCTCCCGCTACATCCGACCAGGGAAGAAGGCCGACTGAGCAATGCTGCAACCAGCCGGATGACGCCCCATCTCCGGCTGCGCGAGCTGACCGGTGCCCTGGCAGCGAAGGAAAGGCCGGCGTTCGGGTAGCTCAGCCCATCGTCGCGGATTCTCCCCAGCCGCCCGGTGTCGCCCCCAGGAAGCGAAGTCAATACGAGGGAGTCCGGCTGCCGGCGGTGGCAGGCCTCAACCCCTGCGCCAGTGATGGCGACTTATTCCGGACTTAGGAGACCGACGAGATCGCGCCGGCTGGCGAGGCCGCTGGGACGTCGCCATAGGAAGGGTGGACATCCCCTGCCACCTCGCGGCTCTCAGCAAGGACGTCGGCCGAGGGATGGACCCACCAGTTGCCCATCACCGATGCGATTGGTGTCCAACCGGACCTTAGTCCTACAACCGCACATCGGCTATCAGAGCTTCCTGGCCGGCCCAGGAGCGCTCACAGACGGATTGTTTCTGGTAAAGGTGACCGAGATTCCTCGTCGCTGGCGCTCCTCGGAATGA
>SKQX01000134.1 GCA_007118795.1 Thermoflexales bacterium
AGTCGATCCTCTACAGCCGTCGGCAGTCCCGCAACAGCACGACCCTGACGCGGGCGAACGCTCTTCAACAGCGCCAGGAGCCATCCAATGGTCTCCTTCTAGGTTCTGCTTTCTAGGTTCTGCTCACGATACGTCATCGACCTCATCCCACTGAGCGCGGGCGGAGGCACCGTGAGCCACCGCCTCCAGCCAACCCTGAAGCTACAAGCGCGCGCCCAAAGGGATCACCCGGGACAGCGCAAGGACAAGATCGCGTGATGTCGGAACTGCTCCCTCTCGACCTCGTCGTCGGGCGCAATCTCCGCCTCCACGGCCTCGACCATGAGAGCCGCGCTCTCCTCCGGCCGGCTCAGCCAATCGAGGGCCACTCTCTCGTATGGGAAGGCGTCGATCTGAGCCAAGAGCAACTCCCCGTCAGTGCCGTGCTCGTAGAGACCTACCAACAACGAAACAGCCTCGTCGTAGGTTAGTGGTCGATACCGGGAGCCGAACAGGGATGGCTGAGCTTGAAAGCACCATCGACTAACTCACAGACCCAGCTGTTCCGACTGCTCCTTCATGCCCTCCAGCACGATACCTACGAACTCCTCCAGCGGGACATCCAGCTTCTTCTCACAGAGTCGGATCTGGTCCCGATCCGCGCCAGCGGCGAACGACTTCGAGTCGAACTTCTTCATCACCGATTCCACAGAAACCCCGTCCAGCTTCGTCGGATGGACCAGAGCGACAGCCACGATCAAGCCGGTGAGGTCATCACAGGCCACCAGGGACCACTCCATCTCTGTCTCCGGCATAACGTCCAGGCGCTCGTAGTTGTGCGCCTTGATGGCCCGCACGATGTCCTCGGATACGCCTCGTTCCTCCAGTTGCCCGGCGATCACCAGCGCGTGTCGCTCCGGATCATCGCGAGTCTCCTCGTAGTCCGCGTCGTGGAGCAGCCCCACCACCTCCCACATGTCGACGTCGCCTCCGAACTCCTGGGCCAGGGCCCGCATGGCCGCGGCGACAGCATAATGGTGTTTCCGCAGGTTCTCGTTGGAGATATTCTCCTTGAGGATGACCACGGCTTCATCTTGTGAGATCACAGTTCTCCCCTTTCGAAAGGTGCTCTTGTTCCGTGTGTTAGACGAACAGTCCGGAGACCCCAGAAGGTTTCCCAATATGGAGGTGCTAGTCGGGTTCCTTGTGCCAGATAGCCTCGAGCTGCCAGCAGATGAACCGCCCCTTGAAAACCTTCAGAGCCGTTCCGGGAACCGCTCGTCCTTCCGCAGACCCAGTTGTTCCGTCTTCGACCAACCGGGCTCTGAGTCTACGAGTATACCCACGGTCGCCAACGTGACAAGTCCCTCGGTCCCCCGACACCACTGGGCTGTGTCCCCTCTCCCCGCGGAGGAGAGGGCCAGCCCGGCGGTGCCGGGCCGTGAGGGGGCCTTCATCGCCGACACTGTCACTTCGGTAGCAACTCGGGCCTCCCCCTGCCGCAGGCAGCCCGCCCCATCTCCATCCAGTATCCCCCAGGCCCCTTCCCACGCTGCGGAATAAGCTCCACTGAGAATGGACAAGACCCAGGAATCGTCGTAGAATCCAACCTCAGGATGGGTAAGTTCATCGCTGCCCACTCGGCGGGCCACATTCCCGTGTGGCACACCACGCTTGACGGAGATCGTCTAGGCGTGCAAGGGTCTTTGAGCAAAGGAGAACGGCTGTGATCAACGTAGAGCAGGTTGACACGTCATCGAGATCCCAGGTGCGTCGTTTCGTCGACATACCGTTCCGTCTCTATGCAGATTGTCCTCAATGGGTCCCCCCGCCCCGCCGCGACGTGCGCACGAAGCTCGATCGAGAGAAACATCCGTTCTACCAGCGGTCTGAAGCGGACTTCTTCATCGCCACGGACGGAGGTCGAGACGTAGGACGCATTGCCGCCTTGAGGAACGGTCGTTTCAACGAGTATCACGGGGCTCGTCAGGCCCAGTTCTACCTCTTCGAGTGTGTCGACGACCAGGGCGTGGCCGACGCCCTCTTCCAGCAGGTCTTCGACTGGGCCCGCGCCCGCGATCTGAACGAAGTCGTGGGGCCCAAAGGGTTCAGCCCCTTTGACGGGTACGGAATACAGGTGGAGGGTACGGAGCATCGTCAGATGATGATGATGATGAACTACAATCACGACTACTACCCACGCCTGGTCGAAACCCTGGGCTTCGAGAAGGAGGTGGATTTCGTCTCCACGTACTTCAGGTTGGCCGACTTCAACGTGCCGGAGCGTGTCCATCGCATCGCCGAACGGGTCAAGGAGCGCCGAAGCCTGTCTGTGCATCACTTCAAGTCCAAGCTGGAGCTGTACCGCTGGAAGGAGCGCATCGGCGCTGCCTATGAGAGGACCTTCACCGACAACTGGGAGTACTACCCTCTCACCAAGAAGGACATCGACTTCGTCTTCAACGATCTGGTCCTGGCGGCCAATCCGCGCTTGATCAAGGTGATCGTGCACGACGACGACGAAGTAGTCGGCTTCATCTTCGGTTTTCCCGACGTTTCCCGGGGCCTGCAGCGGGCCAACGGGCGCCTCCTTCCCTTCGGGATCTTCCACCTCCTGCTCGACGCCCGCCGGACGAACTGGATCTGCCTCAATGGCATGGGCATTACCCCTGAATATCAGGGCCTTGGAGGTAACGCCCTCTTGTACTCCGAGATGGCAAAGACGGTCAAGGGGGATTTCGATTTCGAGCACGCGGAGCTGACCCAGGTCGCCGAGTCGGCAGTGCAGATGAGACGCGATCTGATCAACCTGGGCGCGCAGCCCTACAAGAACCATCGGGTTTACAGGCGGTGGCTATGACCCCAGCCCAGGTTCCTTGCCAGGGCCTGCAACCCGCTGGGAAACACCTTGTTCAGACTGCCGGCTTGTCGTCCTTCGGGTGTTGACGTGGGACCAGCCCCGCCTTGATCATCCCTGAGATGCGGTACGGTTGACACACCTGGTCATCGTGCTACAATCCCATCGTGCACCAACGGTGCACCGTCCGGTCGATCCGCGCGCTGCTTCGCAGGTCCAGCGAAGAGGTAGG
>SKQX01000258.1 GCA_007118795.1 Thermoflexales bacterium
ATGTACCGCGCGGTGACGTGGGCTGCGTTGCGGGATAATGTGGCTGTCGGTGATGAGCACAGGGTGATCGAACTGGCCGAGGAACTAGAGATCAGGATTACCGATTCGACACAGGACGATGGTCGTCACTATACTGTATTGGTGGATGGGGACGACGTGACCTGGCACATTCGCTCCTCTGCCGTGGATGCCAACGTCTCGGTCGTCGCGGCCTATCCCGGTGTGCGGCGCGCGCTGGTTCCGGTGCAGCGGCGGCTGGCTCGCCAGGGACCGGTGGTAATGGCCGGGAGGGACATAGGGACCGTGGTCCTTCCGGATGCCGAGCTGAAGATATTTCTGGATGCCACTGTTGAGGAGCGAGCCCGACGTCGCTGGGAGGAGATGCGGAATCGCAGCGACGGGGAAATCGACTATCGGGCAGTGTTGGATTCGATGCGACGTCGAGACAGGATCGACGAGAACCGAGATCTCTCGCCGCTGCGGCCGGCGCGCGACGCTGTGGTCATCGACACCACGGAGCTGAGCGTTGATCAGGTTGTGGAAGAGGCCCATCGACTGGTCGAGGAGCGGGGCTGTCCTTGACGCGCGCTGGGCATGTTCCTAAGTCCCCTGGACGGATCTCGGCGGTTCAGGCTGGGAGTGTCGCTGCCCGTGCCGACCTTCGGGCAGGTGATGAGCTTCTGGTCATCAACAAGCATTCGGTTCGAGATCTCATTGATGTGCGCTACTACGCATCCGAAGCGTCGCTGAATCTGCTCATACGGCGCGGCGGAGTAGAGCGCGTGATCGAGGTTGAGCGTCGGTACCAGGACTACCTGGGCCTCGAGTTTGAAGAGCCGCTCTTCGATGGCGTGCGCCGTTGCAGCAACCGCTGTGAGTTCTGCTTCGTGGCTCAGATGCCCAGCGATCTTCGCCCATCGCTTTACATGAGGGACGACGATTATCGGTACTCGTTCCTGTTCGGCAGTTACATCACACTGACTAACTTGACTGAGTCGGACTGGGAGCGAATCGCTGAGCAGCATCTCAGTCCCCTCTACGTCTCAGTCCACGCCACTGAGACCGACCTGCGGCGTAGGCTCCTCCAGAATCCTGCCGCTTCGGATGTGACGATCCAGCTCGGCCGACTGGCTGAGCTGGGCGTGGAGACTCACACTCAGATCGTGGTGCTCCCGGGCTGCAATGATGGGATCCATCTTGATCGTTCGATCAGCGACCTGGTCGGGCTTTACCCTGCGGTTCGCTCCGTGAGTATCGTCCCGGTCGGACTGACGAAGTACCACCGCTCTGATTGTCGGCTGCACACCGAGGCTGAGATGCGGGTTGTTGTGGAGCAAGTCTCGGCTTGGCAAGCGCGACTTCGGGACGCCCTCGGGGTCGACTTTGTCTACCTCTCTGACGAGTGGTACCTGCGCCTCGGCGAGGCTCTCCCGCGAGCCGAGCGATACGATGCTCTGGACCTCACCGAGAACGGGGTGGGACTGGTGCGCCACTTCCTGGGCTCCGAGCGGTACACCTTGAGGTCGCTGGTCTCTGATCTCTGCTGTCCCTCCCTGGTCACCGGCACTCTCTTCGCTCCGATTCTGCGTTCAGCGGTGGCGGGTTCCAGCACGGAAATCATCCCTGTGATCAACCGTTTCTTGGGCGAATCCGTCACGGTGGCCGGGCTCATGGCAGCGGAGGATGTGATCGATCGACTGAAGGACCGAAATCGGGTCGGCCCGGTCATACTTCCACCGGCCATGTTCGGTGGACCGGAGGGACAGTCGCTGGATGGGCTGTGGCCCGTAGACGTTCAGGAGGCGCTGGGACGGACGGTCATTGTACCAGCGATTCCGGATGGCTATGGCCCCCAGGGCGCAGCCAGCGCTGACCCCGGTGGAGGATTGGGCCTGTGAGCGATGAACAGAATGTCAACTTCTGCCGTCAGTACTGAAGAACTGATGCAGATGGCTCTGGAGCTGGTGGATTTTGATCGCCTGCCCGCTGATAGCGCCATCTATGTCTCGGGCGATGGCATTGAGCGCGTGCTCTTTGGCCTCGACATCGGCACCGGTGAGCTGCTCCTGGCCCGACAGTTGGGCTATCAGGCTGTCATCGCCCATCATCCCGTCGGCCTTGCCCATCGCAGCTGGTTCGTGTTCAAGCGGCACATCGATCTTATGGTCGGGGCTGGCGTGCCCCGGAACGTGGCGGCGCGGGCTGTGGAATCGAAGATGGAGGCTCTTCGCATCAGCGGTCAGAGCCGTAACTACGAGCGGGTACCCATGGCTGCCCGTGTGATGGGCATGCCGTTCCTCAACATCCACGCGCCTTTGGATGAGATGGGGCGGCGCGTCATGCAGGATGCTGTCGATGTTGCATTGAGGGCCGATCCAGACGCAGCGTTGGGCGATGTGGCAGCTGCGCTGGCTAGGTTGTCTGCCGCAAGGCGCGCCGAGACCGAGGTAATGGTTCCGTTGGGGGACTCCGCGGCCCGCGCTGGGAAGGTCGTGGTGGCGCACGGAGCCCTCACCAACGGCGGGTATGATGTGGCGCGGGTGTGCTTTGATCACGGGGTGGATACGGTGGTGTACATCCACGTCTCACCCGAGGATCTGAAGCGCCTGCGCAACGATGGGCGGGGACAGCTCATCGTGATCGGACACCTGGTGGGCGATGCCTTCGGTATCGAGCCGTACGTACGCGCTTTACGCGTGCGAGGTCTCGAGGTGGGTATGTTAAGCCAGGTAGTTGCGGGGGAATCTCCGTAGACGGCGAACGGCGTTGGGCACGCGGCAGCGTCGGGCTCTTTCCGATGGATCTCGGTGTCTGGGTGGAGATTTTCACCAGCTTGAAGCGTTTCATCCGTTAGGTTCGGCTGATTCGGCGGCACTTCCCTGTCGCAAGATCGGGTAAGCCGCCCTGACTGGGTGACGGGCTGCCTATCAGGAGGCGGACCAGGGTGACAAGCTCGAGTATTCGACGGATGCCGTCCAGGGCCAGCCATGGGCCATCTTTGCCTCGCGAGATGAGACATGGCCCCTGGTTCCAGTGGGTTTCCCCGGGCCCATAGAGCACGGCGCTG
>SKQX01000015.1 GCA_007118795.1 Thermoflexales bacterium
GCACCTGGGCATCCACCACCCGGCGGCACACGGGGCACACACTGCGGGTGACGCCGTGGAAGATGTCCTCGTGGACAGACTGATAGTCAGAGGTCATCACTCACCTTCTCCTTCGATCGGCGTTTCGGCGGGTCAGCGAGACAAGACGGCGCACCAGCCAGCCCGAAGCCCCACTCATCAATCGATCCACACGGATGGCAGCTGCCGCTTGTTGCCCCGCGACTGAGTAGGTGGGGTAGACGTGGATCACATCAGAGAGCTCACCCACCTTGATTTTCTTCCGCATGGCCAGCGTCCACTCCTGGATCATATCCCCGGCGCGCCTGGCCACGACCGTCGCCCCCAGGAGCCTCCCATCCCGCTGGTGAACTAGCTTGATGAAGCCGCTCGTATCCCCGTCCGTTCGTGCCCGATCAACGAGGGCCATGGGCCACTCGAACGTCATAACCCCTTCGCCGAACCGCTCCCGCGCGTCTCTTTCCGTCAAGCCAACGTGGGCCACCTCGGGGTCGGTGAACGTCGTCCAGGGCACCTGATCCCTCACCGCCCTGGAAGCCCCTGGCAGCAGCGCATTGCGCACCGCCAGCGATGCCTGCCAGCCGGCGTAGTGGGCGAACTGTGGGCCTCCGGTACAATCCCCGGCGGCGTAGATGTGCCGCTGGCTGGTCTGCGGGTTCTGGTTCACCTGGATCCCGTCAGCGCTGTAGGCGACGCCGGCTCTCTCGAGATCAAGTCCCGCCACGGTGGGGCGTCGACCGACGGCCAGCAGCAGCGCATCGCCGACCGCGCTCTGGCCGCCTCCTTCGATGTGGAGGCCCGCGGGGTCCCGTCTCACCGACGCCACCCGCGCCTCAAACAGCACCCGGATTCCCTCCCTCTCAAAGACCGTGCCCAGGACCTCCGAAGCGGCCGGGTCGTCCCGGGGCAGCACCCGGTCGCCACTGGCGAACACCGTCACCTCGGCACCCAGCCGCCGGAAGGCCTGGGCCATCTCGCACCCAATCGGTCCGCCCCCGACTATCAGCAGCCGTTCCGGCAGGGCTTCCAGATCCCAGAGCGTCTCGTAAGTCAGGTAGTCCACGTCTTGGAGCCCCCGGATGGGGGCGATGAAGGGGTGTGCCCCGGTCGTGAGCAGAAAGCGCCGGGCCGTCAGGGTCGCATCGCCCACCGCGAGCGTGTGCGGGTCCAGGAAGCGTCCCTCACCGTGCCAGACAGCGATCCCCTGCGCTTGCAGCGTCTCGGGCGACTCCTCTCCGGCGATCTCGTCGATCACGTCCCTCACGTGGCCCATCACGGCCTTCAGATCAACCTCTGGACGGGCAGCGACCAATCCGTGCTGAGCTGCGGTTCTCATCTGGTGGGCCACCCGGGCCGTCTTGAGCAGCGTCTTGCTCGGCACGCACCCGGTCCAGGTGCAATCCCCGCCGATACGGTTCCCCTCAACCAGGGCGACGCGGGCCTCCAGTTGGCGAGCTAAAGCGGCGGCGGACAACCCGCCCGAGCCGGCGCCGATGATGACTAAGTCGTAGTGTTGGTTCATAGTTCTTTCCCCTCGCGCCTAGGCGCCATCGTCGCCAAGAGACTGTTCAACTTCTGCCGATCCGTCGCACCCTGGCTGAAGTAAGCCAACCACACGTTTCCATCCGAGTGGACCATGAAGCCGGCTCCCAGTTCCGTTGAATGACCCCGGATGCCATGGCAGCACCGGCCTGAAGTCAGAAGACGTCGAAAGCACCGCATCATATCAAGATCCCAAGATCGGAGTGACGAATGTTCAAGACCATATGCCTCGTAGACCTCTCGCTCCTCATCGAGCAGCTGCTCAAACGAAGGCCAGGTTCGGCTCAAGCCCTCTTGGCCAGTGGAGCCGTACCGAACGAGGTGACGGAGACCTAGACGTTCAGTCTTCCCAACTCGTCCCGGTGCTGGCACAGCTGGGCCGCGGGCTCGGGGCAGATCAGTTAGCCCAAGTGGGGCTGCAATACCGGCAGTACCGCGTGGCCGCGCCCAAGCACGTGATCCGAAGAAACCGTGGCTTCACTAGAGGCATGCTGTGCGAAATCCTAGACGAGACGCCAGATCGCATTTTTGCTCGCAACCTCTCCTTCATCATTCCCCACCTGGCAGCCACCCCAGACTTCTGACGAGGTGACCGGACCATTCCTTACTGACAAGCCCGCCATCTTGCCTCATCCCCTTAAGGGCGACGCCATACCGTGACTTCTGAGTCAGTCGTCGTACTGGTCCACTGCCGCGAAGATTGCGGATCAGGGGCATTCTTTCGGCGAACTGAATCGATGGGGGATTAGGAAGTACCTTTACCCTCGTTCCTAGAGCCGCATCGTCCCCGGCCAAGAATGCGCTTACGTGCTCGAAAACCTTATCCCAGCGGATTCGCGAGGGACGCTACGCTGATGGCCTTTGCCCATCTTCTGCTATACGAAGACATGTGAGATCACGAGTTGGCTCCGGACTTCGGACTCGACTTAGGGGCAGCCCAGGCCTCTCTTTCCCCACACGATGAAACCGGGGCTACACTCTCCGCGGTCACCCGCCTCATCCGTTCCCGCCCGGCTGCCGTATCTTGTCAGCCTCCCCTCCCCACCGGGATATCGTCTCGATCCTAAATGCACCTGACCTGTGAGAGCATCTCAATCCTACTATTCCCTGCTGTGCTGGCTCGGAGGCGTCTCGGTGCCTGGCAGTGGAGACCTCCAAGAAGGTCATCGTGCCGATCTCAAGGTCGATCTCCGGCGCTCTCTCATAACCCGTACGGTGTGCCCCTTCACCGTAGTGGTGGCATCGATCCTCGCTCAGATCTGCCAGTTGTCTCACCTGCCTGCAGCACGCACCCTATCCGAGATCCACGATCCGGACAGCTTATCCTGTGTATCGCGTATGTCGAACCTGCCGATGGTTTCGTCGGGCAGTAAGGCAGACCTCTTATTGCAGCGACGGGTACTGTCGGCGCCGCTGCGGCACAATCACCCCATGAATGAGTAGAAGACAAAGTTGGCCTGACGACGTCAGCTTGCCGCCTTGCGCTTGATCTTCC
>SKQX01000250.1 GCA_007118795.1 Thermoflexales bacterium
CCCGGCCGTCGGCCGCCCTTCGCCAATTCGTCGATCCGTCGGCAGCGTCCAGCGCGTACAACGTGCCCGTTTCCGTGCTCACGAAGAGCTGCCCGCTTTCCTCATCGAAAACAGGACCTGCTCGAACGGGCACCGGCTCGTTCCCATCCGTCACCAGGGCTATCTGCCACCGTTCCTGACCGGTCGCTGCATCCAGAGCATATACCCTGCCCTCTACATCAACGGCGAAGACGGTGTCGTCGTGCGTTGCAGCCCCCCCCCAGAACCAGTCCTGCCCCTCAAACCGCCACTGCTCGCTCCCCGTTTCACTGTCGATCGCGTAGAAGGTGTTGTCGAAGGCGCCGATGTAGAGGGTTCCGTCCATTAGGACGGGAGTGCCTCCAAAGGCCCCTCTCGCCCTGAACTCCCAGTTAACCTCCCCGATGTGCAAGTCGAGGGCGTACAGATTCCGGTCCATGGCTCCGATGTAGACGGTGTCCTCCACCACGAGAGGCGTAGCCCAGACGCGATGCTCCGTCTCAAAGATCCATTGCACGACACCGCTGTCCACGTCTAGCGCATAGACGTTGCCGTCACCGTTACCGATGACGAACACGCCGTTGCCCAGCGCGCCTCCCTCCACATACATCCCCCTGGCGCCGTCAAAACTCCATCGAGCTGCCCCGGTCTCAACGTCCAGCGCCCAGACGATGCTTTCGCGCTGGCTCAGAAACCCCCCGGTGGTAACCTCGGAGGCCACAATCACAAGCCCTCCCTCGATCACCGCCGGTGTAGCATAGAACAGGCCTCGGTCGACCTCCTCTGGATCGGCCGGGAATGTCCAAACGGTCGTGCCGGTGGTTGCCTCCATAGCCCGGGCCTGCTGAAGGTCCGCGGCATATAGACTTTCGCCTACGATGGTTATACCCGTCCAGCTCGCCGCTCTGTCGCCGGGTGCGCACCCGCTCGCGGTCAACATCGCGGCAAGCACCGCCAGCACCGTGAGCCAGCGCTGTGTCCAAACTCGGTTCAATATCTTATCCTCCAGATTCAGGGTCATTCAGCCCATAGTGGCTCATCGGATGGGTCCGAGGTGAAGAACGCGATCCACCATCCTGTCTCGCCGTTGGGCCCGGCACTGGGTCGTATCCGCCCGGGTTCAGCGGGTGACAGCGGGCCACTCGTTTCACGGCCAGCCAGCCACCTTGTCGCCATCCATGGTATGAGATAGCTTCGTAGCCGTATTGGGAGCAGGAAGGGTAGAATCGACACGTGGGCGGGAGCACACGGGATAGCGTGTGCTGGTAGAGGCGGATCAGCCCCAGCAAAAAGTACTTCATAAAAACTTCTCTTCTCGGGTCAAAACGCAACCCCGCTGGGTCCAAGGCAAGGACAGACCCTTGCCCTGGCGTAGATGTCGGGTATTGCGCTCCGTCCTCTCTAGACGCCGCGATGGAGTGCCCTATAATCCAGCGCGTCTCAACAACTTGGCCAGTGCCTCTTCAACGTCCGCCTTCGTCGCGGTCACGAGGTCCGGCCTGGCGATCAGCATGATGTCCCAGCCCGCTGACTCAAACTCTGGGTAGAGACGGCGTGCCGCTTCCCGCAAAAGACGTTTGGCTCGATTCCGCTGTACGGCGTTTCCCACACTCCGACTCGCCGTGACCCCTACACGGCTGTGGTCATGCTCACTAGGGCGAACGACCAGAACAAGTAGCGGGTCGCTCCACGAGCTCCCTTCATCGTAGACCCTCTCCACATCACGACTCTGGCGGAGCCGGGTTCGCCGTTCCATCAGTGTCTTCTTCTAGCGGTGTTCATCATCCAGGCGTTCCCGAAAAGCCCACCACCCAGCGGCTAGCCTTCCTTCCAGTTCCGCTTCTTCGCCTCCGGCTTGCTGACAGCTAACTGCTGCCGCCCCTTGTCCCGACGGCGTTTCAGGATTCGCCGGCCGGCCTTGCTCGACCGACGCGCCAGATACCCGTGGGTCCGCTTTCTCTTCCGCTTCTTCGGCTGATAGGTGCGCTTCGGCATCTCCTACTCCTTCACCAACTCAAACAACGGCAATGAGTACGTCTATCCGCAGCTCGGCCCTTCCCACCGCAGGCTGCGCGTCACAAAATCAAACCCACGCCTACATTCCACGGCGTGGGAGCCCGCTCGCCAGCGGATAGACGCCAATGACAATTCTGACTTCGATATTATACCGTGATGAGCAGTCGCGGTCAAATTCGACGGCATCGCGACAGGATGCAGGCGGCTCGGCCCGGCCCCTGCGAAGCCACCTGCGCTAGTGCGAGGTGCCCGACCTAACGCGCGAAGGAGACCCAGGCGGGTGCTACGAAGCCCCGAACGTCCCTCCTCTTGTGGCGTCTGTCCGCCGATTGACACCGCGGCCCGCCCGTCTATAATTGCTGTGAGTCGCTTATGAGAATCGGTTTCGACGCTCGCATTGCCTACTACTCCCGCGGTGGGATCCACAGCTACGTTGTCCATCTGCTCGATGCGTTGGCAGCGACGGATGGCAGGACCGACTACCGCATCCTCCGCAGCCGCTGGGACGCGGCTTCGCCGGCGCATGGGGCGAACTTCCGTCACGTCGCCTGCTGGACTCCGTCTCATCATCGGCTGGAGCGCTGGGCCCTCGGCCTGGAGATAGCCCGACTCAACTTGGAGCTTCTGCACAGTCCAGATTTCATCCCCCCGGGCTTTGGTTATGACCGCTCGGTCATCACGGTTCACGATCTGAGCTTTCTCTACTATCCCCGCTTCCTCAACGCCGAGAGCCGCCGATACTACAACGAACAGATCGACTGGGCTGTACAGAGAACCGACCATATCCTGGCCGACTCTTATGCCACCAGGAGTGATCTCATCTCGCTCTTGCAGGTCCCGCCGGATAAGATCACGGTTGTCCATCTTGCGGCCAACCCGTGCTTCTCTCCTGTGCCGGACGGAGAGGCGCGTCAAGTCGTCCATCAATATGCGCTACAGCCCGGGTTCATCCTATTCGTGGGGACCCTCGAACCGAGGAAGAACATCCCCGGCCTGCTTCACGCCTACCGC
>SKQX01000052.1 GCA_007118795.1 Thermoflexales bacterium
CCTCGGCCCCCGTCGGATCCAGGGCCTGGGCACGCTCCCAGCGAACCACCAGGGCCGTGAAGTCAAGCCTAGGAGCAACTCGCCCCAGCCTCGCCACGATGGTGCCCACCTCCGGAGCTTCCAACACTCGCAGGAGGCTCTCCTCTCCGACAGCTCGAAGCGCCGGTGAAGCCAGAAGCAGCGTGTCGCCCGGAGCCGCCGACACATGGTGCAGTTTCACGACGGCCGCGGGCTCAACCCCCAGCGATGGCAGATCCTCTCGGTCAGAGACGCAGGTCAGCCTCCCCCTGTGCAGAGCACAGGCCCAAGCAGGGCCTACGCGCAGGAGGAACAGGTCTCCCTGCCGGAAAACGGCACATGCCAGGCCTCCGTGCCACCGATCAGAAGCATCAGCCTCCCAATTGCGGTCGAACAGAGTTCGATTGGCGGCGGCTCCCGCTCGACGGAGAGCAGCCGTGACACTGCCCTCCGTTGCCCAGTACACCTGCGTGACCACGCCCTGAAGCTCCCAACCCAGACTGGGCGTGACGGCTCCGGCGGGATTCAGGAAGAATAGGAGATGCTCGTCCTGGCGACCGGAGGCTATCCTGGTGGGTGGCGTAAGATGCGTGGCAAACGGTGCAGCGCCGTCCACCACCGCGCCTTGCGCGACACGCCCCGCGGCGACGTTCACCTCGAACCCTTCTCGTGCAGCACCGTCCGCGACCGACCTACCATCGACAGGGCACATATGCTCCCTCATTCCCACTCAATCGTAGCGGGGGGCTTGGACGTGATATCGTACACTACCCGGTTGATGCCTGGGACCTCGTTGACGATCCGATTGCTGACACGGGCCAGCAGATCGTGATCCACACGCGCCCAATCAGCAGTCATGAAGTCCGCGGTCGTCACGGCGCGCAGCGCGATCACGTGTCGGTACGTCCTCGCATCTCCCATCACCCCTACGCTGCGCACCGGCAGTAGAACCGCGAACGCCTGCTGGACCTGGTCAGGGTGGTGCGACGCCGTACTGCCACGCAGTAAACCGGCGTCACCTAGTTCCTGCCGCAGTACAAGGTCTGCCTCCCGCAGGGTCTCAAGTCGCTCCCGGGTCACCTCCCCGAGGATTCGCACAGCGAGTCCCGGTCCCGGAAATGGCTGTCGCCACACAATCTCTTCAGGCAGATCCAACTCCTCACCCACAGCCCGGACCTCATCCTTGAACAGATAACGAAGCGGCTCAATCAACTCGAAGGACATGTCCTCGGGCAACCCGCCCACATTATGGTGCGTCTTGATGCGCGCTGCCGTCTGCCGTTCCGGGCCGCGGCTCTCGATCACATCTGGATAAAGCGTGCCCTGAGCCAAAAACGGAGCGTCCCCTATCTCTGACGCCGCTCTCTCGAAGACTCGGATGAAGCGCTCCCCGATGATGCGACGCTTCCGCTCGGGATCCGTCACACCTTTTAGGGCGTCCAGAAACTCCTCTTTGGCGTCCACCGTCAGCAGATTCACGCCGAGCCCATCGCGGAACGTGCCCACAACCTGCTCTGGCTCCCCCGCCCGCAGCAGCCCATGATCGACGAAGACACACGTCAGGCGATCGCCCACGGCCCGGTGTACCAGACTGGCCGTCACCGAGGAATCCACGCCTCCGCTCAGACCGCACACCACCCGCCTACCGGCCGTCTTCTGGCGGATGCCCCGCACCGTCTCCTCGATGAACGACGTCGTCGTCCAGTCCGGCCGGCAACCGCACAGGTCGATGGCGAAACGGCGCAGAATCTCGGGGCCTCCTTGGGTGTGGCCCACCTCCGGGTGGAACTGGAGCCCATAGATTCCCCGCGCCCGGTGTCCCATCGCTGCAATCGGGGCGTTCGCACTGCGCGCCAGCACATCGAAGCCCGGGCCCACCGCCTCTACTCGATCCCCGTGCGACATCCAGACCCTGATCCTGCTGCCCTCTCGCCGCAACCCCTCGAAGAGTACGGTCTGAGGTCCAACCAGCTCCACCTCGCAGGAGCCGTACTCGTTTCGAGCAGCGCGAACCACCCGTCCCCCCAGATGGTGAGCCAGCAACTGCATGCCATAGCAGATGCCCAGAACCGGCACCCCCTGCACCAGGACGTACTCCGGTAGGCGGGGTGCGTCGGCCGCATACGCGCTGGACGGTCCTCCGGACAGGATGAAACCCCGTGGGTTGAGACGCAGGACGGTCTCTATTGGAGCATCCCACGGGTGCAGCTCGCAGTAGACATTGGCCTCTCTCACGCGCCTGGCGATCAACTGGCTATATTGAGAGCCAAAATCCAGCACGACGATGGCCTCACGACTCACACTCATAATTCCGCCTCATCCTGCAACTCTTTATCGGGTCTGGCTTCACCTTCCAGCCGCGCCCCGCGCCAGACAGAAGAAACCAGCCCCGCCACCCACTTCTGGGCCGTCATCCGGACGAATCTGAGCAACGTATCGGCGCAAGCTGTGAGACAACTCCCCCGGCATCACGTCACATCTGGCCCCACCACCACCGACACCCCAGCAGAACGACATCGCCCACCTAAGCCAGCTTGATCTCACCATCAGTCATACGCTCAACAACAGCCAGAGAGACAATGGGGACCCCAAAAGACTCCAGCTCCTTACGCCCCGCTTCAAAGGCCTTCTCAATCACCGTGCCGATCCCGACCAACTCTGCACCGGCGTGGCCAACAAGTCGGACCAGCGCTGAGATGGTAGCTCCCGTAGCCAGGAAGTCATCCACCACCAGCACGCGGTCGCCCGGCCCCAGGAACTCCGTCGAGACCATGAGGAAGATGTCTCGTCCCTTAGTGTGCGAAGGAGCGATCTCAACAAACACAGGGCCCGTCATGGTGACAGGCCTGGTCTTGCGCGCATAGACCACGGGCACTCGCAGCACCTGCCCCGTGGCGAGCGCCGGCGCTATCCCAGAGATCTCCGCTGTAAGGACCTTGTTGGCCTTTGCATCAGCAAACCGGCTCGCCATCTCCTGGCCAACCTCCACCATCAGCTGCACGTCGATCTGATGGTTGATGAAGCTATCGACCTTGAGAATCCCCTTGCCCAGGTTTCTGCCCTCGGCCAGAATTCGCTCCTTCAGTTCCTCCATGGGGTCCCCCTCATTACCACAGCATTTCTATCGTCTGCCGGCAGCTCTCCAGCTCACGACGAACCGCAACTGCTTGCCCCCCATTCTACATAACACGCTGCTACCTGACAAGCGGCCCAGTCATCGGGATTTGCTTCGAAATCCCCCAGCTGGCGCGCTTGACAACCCCCGGGCAACCGATATAATTCCCGTTGACAATTGAAGACTCATCTTCGGGGCAGGGTGAAATCCCCGACCGGCGGTAAAGCGAGCCCACGCTCGCTGAGCCCGCGAGCCGCGTGAGCGGCCGATCCGGTGACGATGGCACAGCCACGTAAGCCGGGGCCGACGGTGAAAGTCCGGACGGAAGAAGATGACACGAGAGTTACGCGCTGCAGTGATAAGAGTCTGTGCCCCGAAGCCTTGATTGGACTTCGGGGCTTTTTTGTTGGGTGGCCTCGTGGTGACCACTGGCCATAAGGGGACTGTTCTGGGAGTGGTATATGAGCCGTGAACAACTCACGCGGATCGGTTTGGCACTGATTAGTTTCGGCGTGTTCCTGGGGCTCTGGCAGGCGGTCGTGCGCCTGGGTGGCTACCCGGCCTTTATCCTCCCCCCTCCCCAGGCGGTGGCTCAGCGCCTGGTCAGCTTGGTGGCCAGCGGGACCTTGTGGCGCCACGTCCAGGTCACGCTGAAGGAGATCCTGGCAGGGCTGGCGCTGGGAGCGGTGACAGCCACCGTGCTGGGCTACCTGTTGGCCCACTCGCCCCTCGCCGAGCGGCTGCTCGCCCCCTATATCGTCGCCTCCCAGTCGGTACCTACCGTAGCTATTGCGCCCCTCCTGGTCATCTGGTTCGGAACCGGGATCCTCTCCAAGATCCTGGTCTGCGCCCTGATCGTCTTCTTCCCCATTCTGGTCAACACCGTGGTGGGTGTCCGCTCCGTAAGCCAGGACCTGCGGGATCTGATGCGGACGCTCCAGGCCGATCGGTGGCAGATGATCTGGATGTTGGAGGTGCCCGCGGCCCTGCCCACCCTGCTCGCCGGTCTCAAGGTCGGCGCCACCCTGGCCGTCATCGGCGCCGTGGTTGGCGAGTTCGTGGCCTCAGATCGCGGCGTCGGCTACTTGCTGAAACAGGGGCAGCAGCTCTACGATACGCCCCTGGTCTTCGTGGGGATAGCCACCCTCGTGGTGATGGCCCAGGCCCTCTATGGTATCGTTGCCCTGGCGGAGCGGGGATTGCTCCGCTGGCAGAAACACTAGACTCGAGCTCAGGAGATGTGACATGAAGAGAGGAATGATCAGCTTTGTCTTGCTCGCCACCATCACACTGGCGGCGTGCGCGCCCGGCGGAAGCCCACAGCCGACAGCGGAGCCGACCGAGATTCGGTTGCCTATGGGCTTCGTGGCCAACGTTCAGTTCGCGCCCTGGTACGTGGCGTTGGAGCAGGGCTACTTCGCCGACGAGGGGATCGAACTTAGCTTCGACTACGGCTGGGAGACCGACGGTGTCCGTTTGGTCGGCTCCGGCGAGCTCCCTTTCGCTATCGCCAGCGGGGATCAGGTCATCCTGGCCCGATCACAGGGACTCCCGGTGACGACTGTTACCAATTGGTTCCGGCGCTTCCCCGTATCCGTTGTGGCCCTCGCCGAGAGCGGGGTTGAACAGCCAAGTGACCTCGCCGGCCGGAAGGTGGGTATCCCGGAGACATTTGGGGCAAGCTACATCGGCTGGGCGGCTTTGGCCGCCGAACATGGCTTGAGTGAGGACGATGTCCAACTCGAGGTGATCGGCTACACGCAGCTTGCCAACTTGATCGAGGGCCGGATCGATGCGGCGGTGGTCTACGCCAACAACGAGCCTGTGCAGCTGGAACAGATGGGCTACGAATTCGTGGAGTTTCTCGTGGCTGAAGACGTAGCTCTCGTCTCCAACGGCATCATCGCCAATGAGACAGTTCTCGAGGAGAGACCAGAGCTGGTACGCGCCTTCATTCGCGCCTTCCTGCGAGGTGTGCGAGACACCCTGGACGATCCCGAGACGGCCTTTGACATCTGCATGAACTACGTCGAGGGACTCGAGGACAACGTCGAGATCCAGCGAGCGGTTCTGAACGCGACCATTCCCTACTGGGCGGGTGAGCGGCTGGGTGCGTCAGAGCCCGAGACCTGGGAGAACACCATTGCGGTCATGGAGAGCGCCGCCCTTCTCCAACAGCCGCCGGAGCTCGACGGGATGTTCACCAATGCCTTTCTGCCGGAGTGATGCAGGTCAGACAGCGGCCAGGCAGAACCGGTCAGGCCATGTGACTCCAATCCGCGGGCGGGGTAAGGATTCCCATGGACTCTACGGCACGTAAGAGCGAGCCTCTGCTCCGAGTCGAAGGGCTGAGCCTGTCCTATCAGCGCGGCGACGGTCGTCTGTCCGTGCTGGAGCAGATCGAGTTTGAGGTGGAAGAACGGGAGTTTCTGGCCCTTGTGGGGCCCTCCGGGTGCGGTAAGACGACGCTGCTCAAACTGATCGCCGGCCTGGAGCAGCCGACCGCCGGGCAGATCCATCTCGCTGGCAACCCGGTGAAGCGGCCCAGTCGGAGCGTGGGGTTCGTCTTCCAGGAGCCCACCTTGATGGACTGGCGCACCGTCGAGGCCAACGTCACCCTTCCCCTGGAGCTGAATGGAGGCAACCGAAAGAGGGCACGGGAGGAAGCTCAGACCCTCCTGGACTTGGTCAGACTGACCGGCTTCGAGGATGCGTATCCGGCCCAGCTTTCTGGCGGGATGGCCCAGAGGGTAGCTCTGGCCCGGGCATTGGTACACGATCCGCAGCTTCTCCTGCTGGATGAACCCTTCGGCGCCCTGGATGCCCTGACCCGAGAGCGGATGGGGCGCGAGTTGCTCCGGATCTGGCAAGCCCGCCGGAAGACGGTGGTGATGGTCACCCACTCTGTCCCGGAGGCCGTCCTCCTCGCCGACCGGGTCCTCGTGCTGGGGCCACGGCCCGCTTCCATCATCGCCGAGGTACCGGTCGATCTACCCCGCCCCAGAACAGCGGAGATGCGAGAGACCCCAGCCTGCTCCCAGGTTGCTCGACGTGTCCGAGACGCCCTGGAACAAGTCGACCTCCACTAGCGCTCCTCTCCCACAAGGCCGTTACCCCTGTCCCCCCAGGTTCTACCCCTCTCCCCCAGGTCCTACCCCTCTCCCCCTTGGGGGGAGAGGCTGGGTGAGGGGGAGTCTTCCCACACCCGATCGTTGACGACCCGCACACCCTCTGATATAATCGCCTCAGCGTCAGGCCGCGTTCCGTGGGAGGGGGCTTGCTCGGTGGACGATCACAACACAATGCGTCACAAAACACGCAGAAAGCTCCATTCCGCTACCCAGTGGTTGTCCCCCGGGGTAGGCATCAAACGTTGGCTCCTGGCTCTCGCGGTCGGCGTGGCGCTCCTGAGTCTCGGACTGAGCTTCCTCCTCCGCGAGCTCTATCCCCTCCCCATCATCTTCCGCTACCTTACCCTCCAGTTCATCCCCCGGGGGCTGCGCGCGGGGATCTTCGTCTTCGTGGGACTGGGCGCCATCGTGGCCGGAATCGTCGGCCTCAATCGATCGCTGCTCAGGCCCTTCGTGAATCCCGATTGGCACACCTTGATGAGGGGTTTTCAGCGCTACCATCGCCGAGAACGGGGGCCCAGGATCGTCGCCATTGGAGGGGGGCACGGCCTGGCCACGCTCCTGCGGGGGCTCAAGGAACACACGGCCAATCTCACCGCCGTAGTGACCGTAGCCGACGACGGGGGGAGCTCTGGTCGGCTGCGGCGGGAGCTGGGCGTGCTGCCGCCCGGCGACTTCCGCAACTGTATCGCCGCCCTGGCCGACGACGAGGCCCTCATTACCCATCTCTTCCAGTACCGTTTCGGCAATGGCAGCGGTCTCAACGGACATACCCTCGGCAACCTGTTCATCACCGCTATGGCGGAGATGGCGGGCAGTTTTGAGCAAGCGATCCTGGAATCCAGCCGCGTCCTGGCCGTGCAGGGCCAAGTTCTGCCGAGCACTCTGCACGACGTCAAGCTGAACGCTGAGGTCAGCCCCCTGCCCGGCACCGACGGCGACGAATCGATGCCGCGCAGACTCAACCGGGTGACGGGAGAGTCGAGCATTCCGGAGGCGCGGGGCATCATACAGCGCGTCTACCTGGATCCCAGCGATGCGCCGGCCTATCCTGGCGCGGTGCGGGCGCTGTTGAACGCCGATCTCATCGTGGCCGGGCCGGGGAGCTTGTATACCAGCGTCCTCCCTAACTTGCTCGTTCCCGAGATAGCCGAGGCCGTGAAGCGCAGTCGCGCGCGCAAGGTCTACGTCTGTAACGTGGCCACCCAGGTGGGGGAGACGGAGGGCTTTTCCGTCGCCGACCACGTGGGTGCCATAGAGAGACACGTCCAGCCCCACCTCTTCCCCCTCGTCCTGGCGAACGACAACCTGGAGCTGGCTATCGAGAGCTCTCCCGGCGTCGACCTGGTTCCGCCGGACGTCCCACCCGACTTCCCATACCGGGTGATGACGGCGGACCTGGTCGATAAGACCTGTCTGTGGCGTCACGACAGTGCGAAACTGGCGCGCGCGTTGCTGGGTCTGATTCAGAACCACGGTGACCGCTCCTAGGAACAGGTCGTTGGAGACCTGTGCCGGCCGACGGCCCCGGATGAAGACCCGGATGACCTCCTGTTCGTCGGTAGAGACGGGTGAGCCGGGGCTCTGCTGTGACCCTGGCGGGTTTCGAGTTTCAGCACCCGGTGACGTACCGTCTCAGCGCGGCAGGCAGACGAGACAGGAGAACGTAGCGCCCGAACACAGCGAACCAGCCGCCTATGGCGCGGTAATGGTGCAATGCTAAGAGACGAGCGGATATTGGTGTCACTCGCTGACGGATCCTGCGGATAAACTCAACACAGAAAGGAGACACACTATGGCTAAGGTAGCAATCAACGGATTCGGACGGATCGGTCGAGCCACATTCAAGATCATCCTGGACACCCCAGAGCTGGAGCTGGTGGGGGTAAACGATATCATGCCGCTGGACAACCTCGCCTACCTTCTGAAGTACGACACTGTCTACGGAAGATACGAGAAGAGCGTGGAAGTCGGTGCCGGCGCCCTGATCGTAGGGGGTGAGGAGTACAAGTTCTTCGCCGAGAGAGATCCGGCCCAGCTCCCCTGGGGGGAGCACGATGTGGACATCGTCTTCGAGTGCACCGGGATCTTCCGCACCATAGAAGGCCTGGAGAAGCACCTGGAGGCTGGCGCCAAATTCGTCATTCTCTCTGCACCGGCCAAGAGCGCCGGCGTGCCCACCATCGTCCACGGCGTGAACGTGCCCGAGGACGAATCGATCCCCTATCTGTCGTGCGCTAGCTGCACCACGAACTGTATCACGCCCGTCGTCGAGGTGATGGGGCGCCGGATCGGGGTGGAGAAGGCCATTATGACGACCATTCACGCCTACACGTCCACCCAAGCCATCGTCGATGGCCCCCACGCGAGCTTCAGAAGGGGCAGGGCAGCTGCCGCCAACTTCGTCCCCACCTCCACCGGCGCGGCCATCGCCACCACCAAGGTCCTTCCGGAACTTGAGGGCCGCTTCGACGGAGTGGCCGTGCGGGCACCGATTCCCGTAGGCTCCATCTCCGACATCATCTTCGTCACCAAGCGGGATACGTCGGTCGATGAGGTCAAGGAGATCTTCCGGGAAGAAGCCGCTACGGACAAGTACCGGGGCATTCTGGGCGTTGCCGCAGACCCCATCGTCTCCTCGGACATCATCGGTGACTCGCACGCATCCATCGTGGACCTGGAGATGACTCAAGTGGTCGATGGGACCCTGGTCAAGATCATGAGCTGGTACGACAACGAGTGGGGCTTCACCTGTCAGATGGTTCGGGAAGGGGTTAGAGTCGCCGGGACCCTATAACCTACTGGTCCCGCGGGCGAACCGGTGTGCTTCAAGGGAGCCTGACAGGGGACTCTATCGCAGTCAGTCTTGTCAGAACCGCGAGTGGGTGAGGTCTTCCGTAACGACCTCACTTACTCGTCTGTTTTGCACAGTTAAGGAGGTTCAATGAACAAGAAGACCATTCGCGACGTAGATCTACAGGGTAAACGCGTCCTCATTCGTGTCGATTTCAACGTGCCGCTCAAGGAGGGGGAGGTGGCTGACGATACCCGCATCCAGGCCGCCCTCCCCACCATCCGGCACTTGCTCGATCAGGATGCGGCCGTGATCCTCATGTCCCATCTGGGCCGTCCCAAGGGAGCCGTGGTTGACGAGTTGCGGATGGATCCGGTAGCGGCGCGTCTGTCGGAATTGCTGGATCGACCGGTCTCCAAGCTTGACGACTGTGTCGGCCCTCAGGTTGAGCAGGCCGTTGCGGAGATGGAGGCCGGCCAGATCATCGTGCTGGAGAACACGCGATTCCACCCCGAGGAGAAGGCGGACGACGTGGACTTCGCCAGGCAGCTGGCGGCTCTGGCCGACGTCTACGTGAATGATGCCTTCGGCGCGACCCACCGTGCCCACGCGTCGACGGTGGGGGTAGCCCAGGCGATGCGAGACAAGGGAGGAGCAGCCGTGGCCGGGCTCCTCGTGGAGGAGGAGCTGCGGCTTCTCGGCAAGGCAGTGGACGATCCCGAGCATCCGTTCGTCGCCATTCTGGGTGGAGCCAAGATCTCGGACAAGATCAGCGTGGTCGAGAGCCTTCTCGGGACCTGCGATCGCCTGCTCATCGGCGGAGGTATGGCCAACACGTTCTTCAGGGCTATGGGCTACCAGGTTGGTGACAGTCTGGTTGAGGAGGACTCGGTTCCGACCGCGAAGTCCCTTCTCGATCAGGCCGGTGGCAAACTGGTGCTGCCCGTTGACGTCGTCATCGCTGATGCCTTCGACAACGACGCCCAGTCCAACGTGGTGGCCCCCAATGAAGTGCCGGAGGGGTGGCAGATTCTGGACATCGGGCCCAAGACCGTGGCAACCTTCGAGTCGGCCCTGAAGAGCGCCAAGACGGTGACGTGGAACGGGCCCCTGGGAGTTTTTGAGATGCCCACCTTCGCCGCGGGCACCTTCGACATCGCCCGCCTCCTCGCCCAGTTGGACGCCGTGACCATCGTCGGTGGCGGCGAATCTGCAGCAGCCGTCCAGCAGGTGGGTCTGGCCGATCAGATGACCCACGTGTCCACGGGTGGCGGCGCCAGCCTCCAGTTTCTGGAGGGAAAGCCCTTGCCCGGAGTCGAGGTGCTGGACGACAAGTAGAGGAGAGTTATGCGTAGACCATTCATCGCCGGCAATTGGAAAATGCACCGGACCATTGACGAGGCCGTCGCCCTCGTCCAGGAGCTACACCAAGCATTGGAGGGGGTCGAGGGCTGCGACGTGGCAGTCTGTCCTCCCTTCGTGGCTCTCCCTGCGGTCCGCGACGCCTTGACCGGGTCTGACATCAAGGTCGGTGCCCAGAACATGCACTGGGAGGAGGCGGGGGCCTTCACGGGAGCGATAAGCCCCCTGATGCTCCAGAATCTTTGTGATTACGTCATCATTGGGCACTCCGAACGGCGGACCATCTTCGGCGAGACCGACCAGTGGGTGAACAGGAAGCTGCGGGCGGCGCTCGCCCACGGACTCAGCCCCATCGTCTGCGTCGGGGAGAACCTGGAACAGAACGAGGCCGGCGAGACGCAGGCCTTCGTCGGCGGCCAGGTCCGCGCCGCGTTCTCGGGCGTGACCGCTGAGGAGGCGCCGCTTGTCACCATGGCGTATGAACCCATCTGGGCCATCGGCACCGGCGTGCCGGCCCACGGCGACGACGCCAACCAGATCATCAGAGAGGCGGTGCGGAGGACCCTCGCCAGCCTGTACGGGGACGACGTCGCTCAGGCCATCCGCATCCAGTACGGCGGCAGCGTGAAGCCGGACAACGTCACCGAGTTCCTCGGCCAGCCGGAGATCGACGGGGCATTGGTGGGCGGCGCCAGTCTGAAAGCGGCCGACTTCTCCGAGATCGTGAAGAGAGGACTCGCGGCGAAGACAGATCAGTGAGCTGGATCTCCTTGCTCGGGCTGGCGGTGACGCTGGCGCTCTTGCTGCTCGTTGAGCGCTGGATTCACCGCCACCTGCAGGGGACCATGCTGCTCCTGGCCGGAGATCGCGAGA
>SKQX01000124.1 GCA_007118795.1 Thermoflexales bacterium
GAGCACCACGTCCAGGGGGTCCAGGCCGACGTCCTCCAGGGCGCGCACTGTATTCTGCGCTACAACATGATGTCCACATCCCTTGCAGTACGGGAAATCTGGCTTGGTGAGAAACTGACTCATCGGCCCGCCCCCTCAACAATATCCTCCGGGGATATCATCCGACCGATGGAGCTCACCACGGTGACTCCATCGGGAAGCCGGTCTCCAAACAATACTGAGGCAAACTGCCCTGTCAGGTTCTCCTCGGCGAACACTAATCGAGGGTGGCGATCCATAATCTCGTAGTAGACTGGCGGAACCGGCACGAGGGTGCGCGCCACCAGCAACGAGACTCGCTCGCCTCTGGCCGAGAGCGTTTCGACAGCCTCGCGAGCGGCCCCGGTGGTGATGCCGTAGGTGACAATCAGCACCTCAGCCCCCTCTCTCTCCTCCACATCGTAGAGGGCCGGCGCGTGGGTCTTCACCTTCGCCGCCAGACGCCGTGTGTTCCTCAAAGCCTCCTGGGTGGAGTGCCGCAGGATGCCGTCAGCATCGTGGGTCGAGGCCGTGAACCGCACCTGGTGATGGTCATCCCCCACCGGGAGAAACGGGGGCGCTCCAGCCTCCTCGGCACCGTACGGCCGATACGGATCTCCACCTTGGTACCCCTTGACCTCGACGCGTTCGACATCCCTCAACCCCGTCAGATCGAAGCTCCGTTCCGTAGTCACCATCTCCTTCGAAGTCAGGAGCACCACCGGGGAGCGCAGATCGACGGCGGTCTGCAGGGCCACCGGCGGCAGCTTCCAACAATCCTCCATATCGGCGATGCAGAACACTGGCAGGGGGTATCCACCGGAGATGATCCCGTGCACGAATTGCAGATCTCCCTGAGCGCCTCCGGTAGCGGTACCAGTGGATGGGCCTAGGCGCTGGACCAGGACGATCAACATCGGCAGCTCCATCATATATGCCATGTTGATCGACTCCACCATCAAGGCCAGGCCCGGAAACGACGTGGCGGTTATGGGCAGCCTGCCCGTTGCCGACAGGCCCGCCATCCACTGCAAAGCCGTGATCTCGTCGGGAGCCGGAAGAAGGATCGGGAACCGTTGGCTCGCGTAGGCGTAGATCAGGTTTGCTGGTGTGATCGGATAGCCCACGTAGGCGTCCGCGCCGGCTCGTACACAACTCTCCACGATCAAACGTGATCCATCCAACAGGGCAAGATGAGTTGATTGGGCAGACTCCATAAGCCTCCAGCCTACTCGGCAAACTGCGCGAAGTCGATCGGGTCGAAGACCAGCACCCGGTGGCCGTGGGCATCTGTCACGTAGATGGTCCCGTCCTCGGCCGCTGCGATGCCCTGGGCCAGGGCGAAGGACTGCGCATCCGTGCCGTACCTACCGAACGAGAGAAGGTAATCTCCCTGATCATCGAAGACCAACACGCGGTAGTTGCCCGGGTCGGTCACATAGACGCGCCCTCCCCTGTCGACGGCGAGGAAAGGCTTCTCCTCCGGAATGTCGGAATCCCACCCCTCGATGGGCCAGGCACGAAGGAATGTGCCCGACGCGTCGAAGACCTGAACACGCTGGTTCCAGGTGTCGGCCACGTACACGTCGCCCTCTGGTCCCAGGGCTATCCCCACCGGTTCGTCCATCCGGCCTTCGCCGATGCCCCCGCCGCCAAACTGAAAGGCGAACTCGCCCGTTGGTTCGAACACCTGCACTCTCTTGTTGCCGGTATCCGTTACGTAGATCATTGGTCCGGTTTCTGATTCCGCACCCGTCGAGAAGCCCACGGCGACCCCCCGCGGCCCGTAGAACAAGCTCTGCCCGGCCTCGCCATCTTCAACGCTGGCCTGTCCGAAGACACCCCACTCCACGGCAGGACCGTCGTCAGCATCGATCCTCTGAATGCGATGATTCCACGTGTCCGCCACGTACACACTGCCGTCGGGAGCGACAGCGACGTCCCAGGGCTCATTGAGGGGCGCCAGCTGGCCCTCGCCCACCACCTCCACGAAGCCGCCGTCCGGTCCAAACCGCTGGATGCGGTGATTCCCTCCGTCGGTGACGTAGACTGAGCCATCGGGACCCACAGCCACGCCCCGGGGGCTCTGGAGCTGACCCGGCGCGGAGCCTTCGGTCCCGAATACCGTTCGCGCCGTCAGCTCCACGCGGTTTTCGGCGTATGGGTCGGGGTCGACCCACTCCTCGGCATGGACGGTCCCATGCTCCCACATCTGAGCGACCGCATCTCTTCGTATGTAGAGCCGGTAGTCGCTTCGCAAGGGCCATTCGTCCAAGCGGTGCGTCTTCCCGGTCACCTCGTCGTAGAGGGTGTAGTCCCTGTCGTACCAGATTCTCCAGAGCGCGGCGCGTCTAACAGGGTCTGTGAGGCTGTCCCTGATCCGCTGCCAGGTCAAACCTCGGTAGTCCTCGATTGGCCACCAGAGGTAAGCGTAGGTGTTCACGATGTGCTCGCCGCCGGTGTAAGGAGATACCTGCTCCCACTGCCCTCTACCGGCGATGATGACCGGCGCATCCATCTGTTCCCGCGTCGGCGACTCCCCATAGAAAGTTGCGTTCCTGTAGTTGCGCAGGTACCAGTGAAAGGGCCACGAGCCGTCAGCCCCAAAGGCCACCTCAATCAGCTCCGGGCCCCCGACCACGCGGCGGGAGAGCTCCTCGATCTGTTCCATAGTCTCCTTCACCGCTGGCCCGGCGTGGGCGTAGACGCCGTGCTCGATGGGGAAGTCGTAGTTGATGAAGTTGAAACGCCAGGCGTGACGTATCGTCAATAGCGTCGGCAAGAGCAGCGCGACGAGTAACAGGACACGCAGGGAGAGGCCCCAGTCGCTGCCCTTTATCACATAGAGTAGTCCGGCCCCAAAGCCCACCACGGCTATCAGGCTGCCGAGGAACTGCCCGGTGACGGTCAGTTCCGCGAGAGTGGCCCCACGGAAAGGACCTGCTACCACAGCGGCGACGAGCGAGACGAGGGCTGCCACCAACGGCAC
>SKQX01000023.1 GCA_007118795.1 Thermoflexales bacterium
AGCAGCTTCCGGTCGCCCAGGTTGGCAAGGACGGTATCCCGCAGGCCGACCAGCTTGCTCTCCACCTTCTGAGCCCGCACCCTCTCCGCCTGCTCCACCAACCCCTCAAGCTCTCGGATCTCGGCCTGCACGTCATCGATGTTCTCCGCGATGGTCAGGTGCTCGAGCCGTCGCTCCACAACCTGCCGTTCCTCCTCCGGCATGTCCTCGAGCTCCTCCTCGCTGATGTCCCGGGCGTGGAGGTAGTCCTCCTGGCGCTGGCGTATCTGGTCGGGCAGCTCCAGCAACTCCTCGAGCCGTGCTCTGCGCCGCTTCAGGGACTCGTAGATGGCGTGGGTGCTGGAGGTGAGGCGCCGCTGGAGGATCATCAGCGCGAAGGCGATGGAGCGGTTCTCTTTCGCCTTGTCAAAGTAGTCCTGCACGTAGTGCGTGACCGCGTTGTAAAGGGCCGCCTCCGGCGCGGTAAGGCGGAAGGGGACCGTGTGGACGTGACGGGGTGGGAAGATGGCCGTGCCCTCGAAGGTGTACATGTCCTCCTTGAGCCGCCGCACGAAGACGGGGTTGTCCTCGTTCTGGATCGACTCCCGGAGCAGCTCCGGCCGCGCGAAGAAACCGGGTCGCAGGAGATCGAGGAAGAGCCGGAAGTTCTGTTCATCCCCGCGGTGGGGCGTGGCCGTGAGGAACAAGAGATGGTTCGTGCGCGGCGAGAGCACCTCGCCCAGCTGGTATCGCTGGGTCTTGTCGATCTTGGTCCGATTGCGCGTCTCGTAGGCGGAGGCACTCATCTTGTGCGCCTCGTCGACGATGACCAGGTCCCAGTGGGTGCTGCGCAGGGTGGCCCGGATCTCGGGCTGCTTGGCGAAGTCAATCGACGTGATGCAGCGGTCGCGCTCCTCCCACACGTTCTCGCCCCACGCCGACTCCATGCGCGCCCGGTCCACGATGGCGAAGGACTCCTGGAAGCGCTCCTTCATCTCCCGCTGCCACTGGTACTTGAGGTGGCCCGGCGCCACGATGAGTACCCGCCGCGCCAGCTTGCGATACTCGAGCTCCTTGAAGATCAGCCCGCCCATAATGGTCTTCCCCGCCCCGGCGTCGTCGGCGATGAGGAAGCGGATGCGGGGCGACGGGAGGGCGTAGCGATAGACGGCCTCGATCTGGTGCGGCAGTGGATCCACCTGCGAGACGCTGACGGCGAGCTGCGGGTCGAATTGGTAGGCCAGGCGGATGCGGTGGGCCTCGATGAAGAAGAAGAAGTCGCGGGCGTCGATGGCTTCCCCAGGCGCCGCCGACGGCCCGTCCAGGATCTCCACCTGGGCGAGCTGATCCTCCGAAAGGCGCAGTGGCTTGAACGTCCGGTGGTCGTCGTCGAGGACCACCTCCAGCACATAGTGACCGCCGCGAGGCTCGAAGGTCTTGACCTCGGCAGGGGCCGAGAGGAACGGGGCGGTGATGCGCTGGCCCACTTGCGGCTTCATCGTTCCGTCTCCTCCCAACGATAGTGGCGGATCGGAAGAGCCTGCCTTCCTACGAAGGCCGCTGCTAGAGTGGTGGAAGATTCCAGGAGACCGGCCCCGACCCACCAGCCGACGGGCTGCGACCATGCTCGTCTGACGGCGGTCTTGGACCCCCGGAGGCGGCCAAGGCCATCTGTATGAGAGTGCACGCCGTCTGATCGAGTGACGCAAACGACGATGAAAGCAGACGAGGTTGGGCCTTGACCCACCCGCTAAGCAGAACGACCGACTCTATTGTACCACAGCTGGAGCCTAGGCAAAGCGGGTGGGACCTGCTCGTCAAACAAACGTCAGATCCTTCGGTCGGACCAACGCCACACCATCAGTCCGGGGACCGCCCCCGGTCACGTGCCGCAAGTCGGGCGTAACAGGGCAGATCCCGGGAGTCTTCCTCAAGGTTGCCCTTCCGGGTCCCCGCTGAGCTGTGCTTGGAGCATCCCGAAGAGCAGGTCCTGGGCAAGCTGGAGGGCGACCCCAGCCGTGCCATCATCCAGTTTAAACCGTGCCTGATTTCCAAACTTGACCTCCCCGTCGTCCACATAGCATTTCTGGAATGACAGGAAGTGCCCTCCAGCCTGCTTGACCAACGCCACTGCCCTCCCGGACCTGCCGCTCTCGCCTGAGCCGTGAAACAAGCGTACACGTCTCGTAGGTGGTCAGACAGAAGGGATGCGCGACGAGGTCCGACCTGTCTGGCTGACGATCGCCGCAGGTATGCAACGCTTACTTGCGTAGGGGCCGGGACGAAGGCTGCGACGATGTAATGGGTATGACAGGGGATGGGCACTGCGCCGCAAGCCTTGATTTCCGGCGCGGTTGAAATGGCGGGGCTCCCGGTATCTGGGCTCCACGGAGGCCCTTGGTGTCGATACGCCCACCCTCACCCCAACCCTCTCCCGGCTTAGCTGCGCACACTTGGGGCGAGGAGGTAAGGCACGGCGTCTGGACCAGGCTACGTTGGCCAGCGATGTCTGCAGCCACTATCATCATACCCGGCTGAGTCTGGCTGCAGCCGGTGCAAATTCTACACAACTGAAATTCTGGTCGTCCAAATTGTACTTTCGGCCTCAGAAGTACAATTCTCGGTCTTGCGCCGGGTGGTTGACGGACGTTCACGCACCCCAGCAGAAAGCGACACCGAAGATCCTGGTCACCCACCTCGCTCACGCGTCGACGCAGATCGAGGGTGGTAAGCAAGAGCGGCTGAGGTAGGAGATGACGGTGGTCTTGTGGTCAGCGGGTCTGTGCCGGAGTGGCGATACCAGGCGGACGCCACCGCCTTCGTCCGACCCCCGGGCTCTCCGAAGGTGCTGACCCTTTTCGTCGTCTGATTGCGTCGAGCATAGGTTCAGCCCCACAGGCCCACCAGCGGCGCAAGCTGTCGGCACTGCAGAAGGGCGTACGACAGCGCCAGTGTTGCGCTTGGACCGGTGAGCTGTGCGACAATGGGCGTGCGAACAATATGGCGGGGCTAGC
>SKQX01000127.1 GCA_007118795.1 Thermoflexales bacterium
CCGAAGCTCCTCCAGGAATTCGTCTTGGTGCGATCGCGCAAAGTCAAGAGCTTCCACTGATCACCTCTCGTTGTCCATACAGCCCCAAGCCAACCTCCCCCCTGGTCCCAGGTGCCTCGCCACATCCTCACAGCCCTGACCCTTGCCGCAGCCTCGCGGTGCCTGGCACTCGCCGACAAGCTACGGTGCCTGGCACTCGCCGGCAAGCTACGGTGCCTGGCACTCGCCGGCAAGCTACGGTGCCTGGCACTCGCCGAAGCCTCGCGGTGCCTGGCACTCGCCGAAGCCTCGCGGTGCCTGGCACTTGCCGAAGGCGTCGTTGAAGTGCCAGGCACCTCCCCAACGCGTCCACCTCGCTGCAGCCTCACGGTGCCTGACACCTCCCCCACAGATCAACGATTCTCCAACCGAAACCCGTGTCCGCGCACCGTGACGATATACTCGTGATCCGGATCCATCGCCGCGATCCGCTCCCGCAGGCGGTGCACCAGCGCATCGATGGCCTGCTCCGTCACGTACATCGCCTCCTCGTCCGACCAGACCCTCCTCACGATCTCGTCTCTCGACACCACCTCGCCTTCCCGCGCGTAAAGGACCTCCACCATCCGGTATTGGGCGGGCGACAGCGCTGGCCGCAGCTCCTGCCCACCGATGAAGACCCGCCTGGCCGGCTCGTCCAGGCGCAGCCCCCGGTACGGCCCCGTGAACTCCAGGGGGACGGTAGCATCGGCGCCAACGAAGCCAAACTTCACATAGAGAGCGATCTGTATCTCATCCCCGTCCTTCAGCGGATACGGCTCGCGCCCCACCTCCTCTCCGTTGACGTACGTGCCGTTCTTACTGTCCAGATCCCGCACCGTGTAGTGAGCCTCGCCGCGCTCAATCGTCGCGTGATAGCGCGAAACCTGCCGCTTGGGCAGCACGATCTCACAATCGCTGGCCCGCCCGATCGTCACCCGATCCTGATCCAGCACCCAGCGCTGCCCCTCCAGCTCCCCCTCGTGGGCGATGAGCATCGCTCTATCCTGGTGCATCCCTGACCC
Organism: Thermoflexales bacterium; assembly: GCA_007118795.1. Classification (GTDB taxonomy): domain Bacteria; phylum Chloroflexota; class Anaerolineae; order B4-G1; family B4-G1; genus SKLM01. The sequence continues at coordinate 1,044 of SKQX01000127.1, forward strand.
CCTTGACAGAATAGGCTTTGTCAACTATTATCATCGCAGGAGAAGAAGAAGAGAGGTTCCCTTGGTTCGTCTGCTTGAGACCGACACCGTCCTGCGTGGGCGGTACAGAATCCTGTCTGTCGTAGGACAGGGGGGGATGGGCGCGGTCTATCGCGCGGAGGACCTCCGCCTGGAGGGCCGTATCTGCGCGGTGAAGGAAGTCCGCCCGGACCCCGATGCCACCCTGGAAACTCTCGCCCAGTCCCGGGAGCAGTTCCATCGCGAAGCGACCACGCTGGCACGACTGGATCACCCCAACCTCCCTAAGGTATCTGACACGTTTGAGGAGAACCGACGGGAGTATCTGGTCATGGATTTCGTCCAGGGAGGTGACCTGCGACAGGCCATGGAGGAGCGACGCAGGAATGGGGAGTTTCTAGACGAGCGCAAAGTGCTCCAGTGGACACACCAGCTTTGCGATGCCCTGGCGTATCTACACACCAGAGAACCTCCCGTGCTCCATCGCGACATCAAACCCTCGAACATCAAGCTGACACCCACCGGGTTGATCAAACTGGTCGACTTCGGCCTCGTCAAACTCCTGGCGACGGATCAGATGCGCACCGTGACCGTGCTGCAGGGTCGCGGAACCGCCGCCTACACACCCCTGGAGCAATATGGGGGAGACGCCGGACACACCGACATCCGCTCCGACATCTACTCCCTCGGTGCTACCCTCTACCACCTGCTGACCAATCAGCCGCCCGCCGATGCCAAGCAGCGCTTCCTGAATCCCGAGGCCATACGCCCGCCCAGTGAACTCAACCCTCACATCTCCCCATCCACCGAGCGAGCCATCCTGGCAGCCATCGCCATGCACCCCAATGAGCGCCCTCCCCACATCAGCGGGTTTCGCGAAATGCTACACACCGGGTCCTTGATCTGGACCTGGTCCACGCCGGACGTTGCGCCCTCGCTCCTCTCCCTGATTCTGGAGCCGGCTGACTGGCGGCGCGCCCTCCGAGAGAACCAGGACCTGCTGATCTTGATCGCCGGGCTGCTGATCCTCTCCACAATCGTGACGCTAGTCTGAGAACTCCATCGAGTCAGCCCAGGGGCGCCGATCGACCAACCAAACGAGGAATAGGCACGCGGCACTGCCAATCAAAGCAACGCCCCCGGCTGTCCAGCGTTGGCCGCGACCCCCAAACAAGCCGAGATAAGACAGACCAATGGCGTAGAGCAAGTACAGGCCCAGGCCCCCCACCATACACCATAGCGCCATGCGGAAGGCCCAGCTCACCGTCCTATCTCCCCTGCGCATAGTGGTGTACCCTGACGCACTGACAACGACGGCGCCCAAGAACGCCACTACCAGATCGAGGATCTGTCCGGGCTCTCCCGGGGGCATCTCTCCATCAGATGCATCGGTGGGCCCCGCCTCCAAGGGTGTCGGCGAGGGCATTGGCTCAGCCGGCGCCGTCGGTATGGGCGTTGCCGTGGGCGTCGGGGTGGGCGTCGCCGTCGGCGTCGGGGTGGGCGTCACGATCGTGGCCACTCCCCCCTCCTGGATCATGATCTGGAGAGCAAGTTGCCGCGGCACGGGATCTGCCTGCACGGAGATGTCAAGCCGCCCCGTCCTGTCCAGCGTCAGAGCCGTCTCCGAAACCCCGTTCCGGGTCGTCGTCAAGACCGACTGCTCCAGTCCCTCCTGGGGATAGCTGAACACGAACTGGACGGCGGTCCCATCCGGAACGACGTTACCGTTGAGATCGAGGATGGTCCCAGTGCGCAGTCGGATCTCGTCGCCTCTCTCCAGCCTGGGCTCGGGAGTCGCCTCTTCGTCCTCTTCCGTCCCTTCCGGCGGCTCACCCTCCTCCGCGGGCTCAGGGGAGGGCTCGAACTCCCCCTCTGGGGCTGCTGCTGCCTGGTCCTCTGACGCTCTCTGTGTGACGGAGAAGTAGACCGG
>SKQX01000159.1 GCA_007118795.1 Thermoflexales bacterium
AAGGCCTCATATGAGAAATACCTCGTCTGGGCGTCATAAGCGTCTATCAAGCTGAGACCCTGCTCGTCGTAAGCCACAGCGATGAACGTGTGCTGCCAGCGGACGATGGTCGACGTCTCACCGTCCCACGACACCCACGTGTCCACCCCAGGCAACTGCATCTCGTACGTGGCCCACACCAGGACCGGCCGCCCGGCGGCCAGCTCGCCCTTCAGAGCGTCTAGTTCGAAGGGCCGGTGCGCCTCGGCGGCCAGGCCGAAGCTGCGGAGAGTCGCCGCGATGGGCTCAGCATAGACACCGTAGCCGATGGGTGGCAGGCTTCCCGGCGGCATATCGACGTCGCCGAGGAACCCACGGTGGGGATTGTCCGACCTGGGAAGTCTCCTTAAGAATGCAGCCTCGGTGAACTCAGCTCCCCAGTATGCCCCCAGGTCAGCCGCCGATCGAGATTCGCAGCTCAGATTGCGCTCCTGAGGGTATCCGACGACCCCCCCCACCCTTGCCGCCGTCGGCAGGGACAGGGAATCGTCGGCCCGGCCAGAGGGCGACAGCAAGGCAAGGGTGAAGATAGCAAGGAAGAGGATCGCGAAAGAGATAGCGCGTCTCACAGCGCCTCCAGCGCTGCTACCAGCTGAGTCGCTTCCTGTACAGATCGCGGCGCAGCGTCGTAGATCCCCACACCTCGCATATCGGCATCGGTTAACTCGGGATTCTGCGAGAGATACCCCAGGATCGGCACCGGGCTCTTCTCAGCCAGGAACTCCTGGTCACGCTGGCCGCGGACATTGTTCCCGATGGCGTAGACGTGGGCGATACCGATGTCCTGGGCTAGCTTCTTCACGCGTTCGGCCGTGCTGAGACTGCGGCGTCCCGGCTCGAGCACGACCAGGAACGCGTCCACCGCCTGAGCCGTGGCCCGCCCCAGATGCTCCACCCCAGCCTCCATGTCGAGGATCAGCATCTCGTCACGATAGAGGAGGAGGTGAGTCACCAGTGCCTTCAGCAATGCACTCTCCGGGCAGATACAGCCTGTGCCGCCGGTCTCAATGGTACCGAGCCGAAGGAAACGAATCCCCCGATGGGAGACGCTGAACCGCTCCGGGATGTCGTCCACGCGAGGGTTCATGGTGAAGAACCCCCCGGAGGTGCCCGGTTTGGCGCCGGTACGCTCGTAGATCAACTCTTCCATCTGCGCCACAGGCGTCACCCGGGCAGCCAGCTCCTCGGGAAGGCCAAGGGCCTGAGCGAGGCCACCTACGGGGTCGGCGTCGATGGCGGTGACGTCCCGGCCGCGCTCCGCATAGATGTGGGCCAGCAGGGCCGAGAGGGTAGTCTTACCCACCCCTCCCTTGCCGCTGATGGCGATCTTGGACAGCGAAGTCATAAAGCTACCTCCAGGAAAAAACCCTTACCGCGGAGAATGCACATCATCGGGCGCGCAGCCGCCCGCTTCGAATCCGTCTATAGGTAAGAGGCCAGCTCGCTCAATGATCTCTGCGACAGCCTCCTCCTGGCGATAGGCCATCACGTGTACGCCGTGGACGCCCTCGATCTCTCGCACCTGCTCAATGATCTCCACACAGATGCGAATGCCTTCTTCACGCTGCTGGGACCGGGGAGCTCGAGCCATCCGGGCGACGATGTCGTCAGGAATCCATACGCCAGGGATCTTGGTACGCATGTATTCGGCAGCCCTCTCTGAACGGAGCGGGCCGACACCGATGAGTATGAAGACGCGCTCGTGGAGGCCTAATTGGCGCACTTGTCCCATGTACGCCCGGAATCGTTCCACGTTGAAACAGAACTGAGTCTGGACGAAATCGGCGCCCGCCTCAACCTTCTTGGCCAATCGCTCCGGACGCCAATCATAGGGCGGGGTGCACGGACCGGCCACGGCTCCCAGAAACAGCCGCGGAGGAGTCTTGATGGGACGCCCGCTGAGAAAGACACCCGTATCACGCATTGTGCTCGCAGTCCGCAGCAGGTGGACGGAATCCATATCGAAGACTCTCTTAGCCTCCGGTTGGTCGCCGACGGAGACGTCATCGCCCGTGATGCAGAGTACGTTCCGCACCCCCATCGCGGCGGCCCCCAACAGGTCTCCCTGGATGGCAATGCGGTTCCGGTCACGGCAGTTGACCTGAAGCACCGTCTCATAACCAGCACGCGTCAGGAGTGCACAGCAACTGATGCTACTCATATGGCAGTTGGCCCCGGCGCCGTCGGTGGCGTTAATAGCGTGGCAACACTTGGACAGGACCAGAGCATTACGGTAAACACCCTGCGGATCGGCGCTGTCCGGCGCATTCAACTCCGCGGTGACCGCGAAGCGGCCGGACCGCAAGGTCTGTTCCAGGCGGCTTTCCGACCGGATCGGCCTCGGTGACGGTGAAGCGGTATGGTTCATCCGTCGGCCCCTTCATCCCCCTCAGCCGAGTCCCATCCGGCAGGCACATCCGTGTCCCGGCCCTCAACCATGTTTGCCCAGGCGGACATTGACTGGAGAGCGTGGTTGACCGGCGGCTGGAGAATGCGCATATCGTCCCCGTAGTATCGCATACTGTGGCTGCGCTCCCAGGCCTGCGCCCAGACACAAGGCATCTCCGCGATCACCTCGCAGTGGTTATCGTGACGAACCCCCCCGCAAGGGCCATTGCGCAGCTTCTTGGGGCAGTTCATAGGACACGTCATGCCCGTGCTGTGCAGGATACATTGCCCGCACATCTGGCAGTTGAATATCCATCCTTTGAGGATCACTTCACCCCAGGCCATGAGACGTTCAGCGATTCTTGGACTGATGCGTTTAATCAGCGGGTAGACGCGAACCACCCCCTGTTTCGTCAACCGGTAGAGACTTTCCAACGGCCTCGGATGATCCTTGATCCACTCACTGCACGGCAGTCGTCGCGCCTCTGCCATATAGGCTGGGTCGGGCATCCGTCACACATCCTCTGGTCTGAACTCGGCCTCTCCCGACACCGTCAGTCAGACCTCTCGCACGTCCAAGATGTCCATCTCCTCCTGACTGTTGATGATGTCCACCAGCTGATCTCGGGAGAGGTTCGTGACCTTCACAACAGAGATCCAAGAATCCGGCTCTCCCTCGGGAAAATAGCCAGCGCATACAGATAGGTAGCCCCCTCGTTCGGCGATGGCGTTGGTGAGGCGAGCCACCTCTCCTGTGCGGTCGGGCTGACGGACAGCCAGGCGAATACCAGACCGTCGGGCGCCGAGCAGATTGAGCATCGCATTGAACAGGTCGTTATCCGTGATGATGCCCACAAGCTCGCCGTCGCCCGTTACCGGCAAGCAGCCGATACGCTCGTCGGCCATAACGCGAGCCGCCTCCTCCGCCGGCACATCCTGGTTGATGGTGATCACATCCTGGACCATCACTTGTCGCGTGAGGATCTTGGCCAGGATGTAGCTCACCTCAAACTGGCTAAGATCGCTCTCCTCCGTCCGCAGCGCGCTGAGGAGCGAGCGCTGCGTGACCAAGCCGACAAGCTCCCCCGTCTCGTCCACGATGGGCAGATGGCGGATGCGATGGCCATTCATCAGCTTCTGGATCTGCGTCACGACCATATCCGGCTGTCCGCATATCGGGTCCCTGGTCATCAGGTCTTTGACTAGCACGTTCGCCCTCCTATGAAGAGCCTTCGACCGAGTCGAGCAGTCCGTACTTGCCGAGCACCGGACGAGGATCTATGATCTGCTTACTCAGCTCTGCCTTCTTCTCCCCCATACCGAACGCCAGGGACATCAGCTGAGTGACGTAGAGAACGGGCAGGTCGAAGCCTAGGTCCATCTGCATCTGCCGGCTCTCAACGTTCACCTGGCACAGCGGACAGGCGGTGATCATCAGGTCCGCGCCGCAAGCCTGCGCATTCCTCAGGATCTTGGTCGAAAGGTCCAGGGCCACGTCGGTCTGGGTGATCCCCAAGCTGCCTCCGCAGCAGTCGGTCTTGTACGACCAGTCCACGGGCTCACCCCCCAAGGCACGGACGATATGATCCATACGCATAGGGTATTCGACATTCTCTGCGCCCGTCAGTTTGGCGGGGCGGGTCGTCGCACATCCATAGTAGGCAGCGATCTTCATCCCCTCCAGAGGTCTCTTCACCTGGCCGCGGATCCTCTCCAAGCCGACGCGGTCCAGCAGGGCATCCACGGAGTGGACCGTCTTCACGGTGCCTTGATACTCGTATCCTATCCGGTCCGCCACTTTCTGAGCCACTTCGGGATCGCGCTCCACATCGCGAGCTGCCGCGATGAATCTCTGGTAGCAGCCCAGGCAGGGTGCCACCATCTGGTCCAGCCCCATCCGCTCGACGATGGAGAGGTTCTGGATGGCGTAGTAAGCAGCCAGGATGGGGTCGGTTGTATGAGCAGGGGTAGAGCCGCAGCAGATCCAGCCGGGTGGCTCCACCAACTTCAGATCCAGAGCCTGACAGACAGCCTTGAAGGTATGATCAAACTCGGTAGCCGTGGACTCCAGAGAACATCCGGGGAAATAGGCGATGGTCCTTTCGTCGGTTTCTACAGGCTTGACCTTCTTGGGAGGACGAGCAAAGTCGGGCAGGAGACCGATCTTGCGCTTGAGGATCATCTGCATACCGAGATCCATGTCCTTCAAAGGCCGCAGTGTGAGCATGTTCATAGCGGCCATAAGCCCCGCCTCATAGAGACGACCGCTGGTGCCAATGATGCGCAGGAAGACCTTGGTAAACAGCTCGACCTCCGGCAGTGCGGGCTTGATCCCGCGCTTGCGGGCCTCTATCCGCATAACATCCATTACGCCGGCCACGTCGATCCCCTGCGGACAGCGGGTGGTGCACGTCACACAAGCGGCACAGACCCAAGGCGTGTTCGCCTTGAGGGCTTTCTCATCATTGAACTGGATGGACCGCATGACCTGGTGAGGGAGCAAGTCCATGTGCTCCGCCACCGGGCACCCACTGGAGCATTTGACACACTGATAGCATAGATAGGGGTTTGACCAGGTGTGGTGCCGCACCTCGTCCGCCAGCGTACTCGTTTCCACACGTTCTCTCATCGCCATCATCATCCCCCGATCTACTCCACCTGTGGGCGCGGTAGGAGCCCTGCACCCTCGACAATAGGACGCACAGCCTCCTCCCACTCGATGGCCATGATGTGTACCCCGGCCACCCCCTCTATCTCGCGCAGCTCCTTGATCTGCTCACTGCACGCCTTGATCCCCTGGTTTCTGAGTGCCTCCCGGCGGGCATCCTTTTCCTCTTTGGGGATATCCGCGATGGCCGCCCGCAGCCCATCGATCCACTCATCTCGCACGATCATCCCGGGGACATAATTCTTCATATAGTTGGCTGCACCGATGGACTTGATGGGACCCACACCAGCCAAAATGTAGACCTTCTCGTGAAGGCCCATTTCCACAACTTGTTCCATGAATTTGCGGAAGCGATCCATATCGTAGATCAGCTGCGTCTGGACGAAGTCGACACCCGCTTCGGCCTTCTTGGCCAGGCGATAGGCACGAAACTCGAAGGGGTCGGCAAAAGGGTTGATCGCCGCGCCAATGAAGAAGCGAGGCACCTCACCTTTGATCTTATCGCCGCATTCGAAGATGCCCTGATCTCGCATGTTCTTGACCATGCGGATCATCTGGATCGAGTCGAGGTCGTGGACGTTCTTGGCTGTGGGATGGTTACCGAAGCTCTGATGATCGCCCGTCAGACACAACAAGTTGCGTGCTCCCAGGGCATAGGCACCGAGCAGATCAGACTGAATCGCTAGCCGGTTTCTATCCCGACAAGTCATCTGCACTGTCGGCTCCAGTCCCTCTTTCATCACCAGCACGGCTGACCCGATGCTGGACAGACGGACGACGGCGGTCTGGTTGTCCGTGATGTTGAATGCTTCGGCGGTCCCTTTGAGCAAACGCGCCTTGTGGATCACCTCCTCCGCATCCGCACTCTGAGGCGGTCCGAGTTCTCCCGTAATCGCGAAGTGTCCTGCCCTCAGGACCCTCTCTAGGTTACTACCCGACTTGTGACCATTGGTTCGTTCCTCTGCCATTGTCCTACCTCACTCACTCTCCAGCTGCAGATCCTCGCGCACTATCTTGCGTGGACCGCCGTCACGGCTCAGTGACCAATTCTTGGGGGACTGGATGTCCAGCAACCGCTTCACCTGATCAAACTCGATGGCCCGATCCCAGATCAACTGCCAAACACAAGGGGTGTCCGAATCGACCTCGCAGACACCCTCCTGCGAACCTCCACAGGGTCCATTGAGGAGTTGCTTGGAGCAACGGGCGATAGGGCAGATACCAAAGGTCGTCCCCAGCAAGCAGTCGCCACAGGCCTGGCAACGCTCTTCCCATATGCCCTGCTCCACGGGGAGGCTCAAGGACGTGGTGTTTATGCCGGGGAGTGTGACGACACCAGAAAAACGTTCGTTCATCGCCTGTACACCGATGCCACAGGCCAGGCTAAGAACAACGTCATATTCGTCGAGTCGCTCCAGCAGTGGATCGATGTACTCCCACTCACACTGACGCTGAACCGTGGCCTCTTCCACCTCCATGGGGTGGTCGTCCAGCTTGCTCTTCATACGCAGCTCAGAGGCCAAGATACCTACCTCCTTTTCGCCGCCGGCGAAGCAGACCGTCACACACGTGCCGCAGCCTGCCACCAATACCTTCTGGGCGCCGCTCAGCAACTCCATGATCTCACTGAGCGGTTTCCGTTCACCAACAATCATTGCGTCCTCCGTTCTATTCTTCGTTATCCGAACCCCGCGTTGCCTGCAACGGGTTGGGTCCCAACTCTCGCACTCTCTGCGTCATATTCTCCACCGCCTGGGCGAACTGGACCGCCATCGCCGAAGACATGTTGACCATCTCGATCCGCTCCCTCTCTAACCCTATCTCCTCCAGAAGACTTGACACGAACGCGACTCTTCGTCGGGCACTAGCATTACCTTCCAGGTAATGACATTCTCCTTCCAGTCACCCAGCGACCAGTAGACCGTCAACTCCGCGCTCGAAGGCCCGAAGCATCTCCAGCGGATCCACTCGCCCCGAGCAAGGAACGTCGACGATGCGTACGCTATGGGGATAGCGCAGCCGCATCGCGCCCGCTAGGTCAGCAGCGGCGTAGGCACAGTGGCGACAGCAAAACGCGACTATTTTGGGGTCGAACGCTCGTTCACTTCTCAGTCCGTTGCTCATCATCATACCTCAGCGACACAGTCCAGATGGGGCTCTGCTCGTAGGAGTTGAGCGACAGCAAAGCCTCCAAATATCTTCGACAGACGACTCCATTTCCCGGGGAATGGGCGCTCCTTTGCCAAAGGAATCTGACTGACGTCTTAACCGCATGAAACCGGTGCGATCTTCACTCACCTCTTTCTGCACTCCCAATCAGATTCGCACATGGACCGCTGAGCTACCGGACGGGGACGGGGGCTGGCTCCATCAGAGCAGCGATCTTTGCCTCGATCTGCACGTCGCGGTAGTGGAGCAATTGGATGGCCTTGGCAGGACACTCTCCGACGCAGATGCCGCAACCATGGCACTCAGCAGGCTCGATGTAGGCCGCGCCCTCGATCCGCCCAACACCGATGAGATCCGTCCGGATACGCGGTACGTCGTACGGGCAGATGCGCACACAGGTCAGGCACCCGACACACTCGGCCTCGTCGACCTGGGCCACTATCCCCCCTACTTCCAGCGTGTCCCGGCTCAGGATGGTTGCCGCCCGAGCGGCGGCGGCCTGTGCTTGCGCAATGGACTCTCCCAGGAACTTAGGATAGTGAGCCATCCCGGCTACGAAGAAACCATCCGTGCTGAAGTCCACCGGACGCAGCTTAACGTGGGCTTCCAGGAAGAACCCATCCAGGTCCACAGGGGTCTTCAGCCGCGTGGCCAGCTCCTGCGCGCCCTGCGAGGGTGTAACCGGCATGCTGAGCACCAGTAGATCAGGCTGAAGACCCAATGTCCTGTTCAGGGACTCATCGTCCACCACGACGCGTACGTCCGAACCCCCAGACTCCACCTCCGGCTTGTGGTCGAAATCATAACGGACGAACATCACGCCGGCCCGACGTGCCTCCTCATAGATGCGCTCCCTGAAGCCGTAGGTGCGGATGTCCCGATAGATCACTGTCACCTCCGCCTCCGGATTGCGCTGCTTCAGCAGCAGCGCGTTCTGGAGGGCTGTGGTGCAACAGAGCCGTGAGCAGTACCGTTCTGCCGGCCCCACGCACTGGATCATCACCACAGAATCTGGCAGATCCTGGCCTCCATCCAGCACCCGTTCGAACTCGAGCTGAGTGAGAATGCGAGGATCGCTACCGTAGCCGTACTCCGGCCCCCGATACTCCTCACCACCCGTGGCAACCACTGCAACGCCGTGGCGGATCTCGAACCCTCCGTCGGGCCCGTTCAGCCTAGAGGTGAAATTGCCCACGAACCCGTCTGTGCCCACGTACTCCGTGTTCGCGTGAACCACGATCAGGGGGTCCGCTGCCACCTGATCTATCAGTCCCTCAGAATACTCGTAGGGGTTGAGCCAAGTTTGCTCGTCAGACCCGGAACCGACTGCGCGAAGATGTCGAAGGTGCAGCAGGTTACCTCCCAGCCGGTCCTCCCTCTCGACCAGATGCACGGGAAAGCCCTGCCGGGCCAACGTCAGCGCGGTATTCATCCCCGCCGCTCCGCCGCCAATCACCAGAGCCACTCCCTCGACCTCGATCTCCGTCTTGCGCAGGGGTTCCAGTTGAGCTGCTTTGGCCACCGCCATGCGCACCAGGTCCTTGGCCTTGACCGTGGCGGCTTCCCAGCTATCGGGGTGGACCCAGGAGCATTGATTGCGGATGTTGGCCATCTCGAAGAGTCCAGGGTTCAAACCGGCCTGCCGGACAGCGTCCTGGAATAGAGTCTCGTGGGTCAGCGGCGTGCAGGAAGCCACCACAACGCGATTCAGCCCTTCGTCTTTGGTGACCTCTGTGATGTGCTGAATAGCATCCTGAGAGCAGGAGTAGAGGTTGTGTTCTGCGTGCACCACCCCCGGCAGCGTGCCAGCATAGTCGGCCAGATTGGGCACATCCAAGAAGCCAGCGATGTTGGACCCGCAATGGCAGACAAAGACGCCGATACGCGGCTCCTCCTGAGAGACCTCTCGTTCCAGGGGATAGACTTCCTCCTCGGTCATAGTCCAGCGAGCAGGGGCCAACAGCGCCCCGGCAAGTCCAGCCGCCCCGCTGGCTTGAACGACCGATTCGGGGATATCTTTCGGCTCCTGAAACGGCCCTAGGGCGAAGACACCCGGTCTACTGGTCTCCAGCGGAGCGAAGGGCCCGGTGCGAGCGAAGCCATACTCATCGAGAGCGATCCCGACCCGGTGGCCCAAATCTCGCACGCCGTCAGCCACTTCCATCCCCACGGAGAGCACCACCATGTCGAATCGGGAATAACGTATCGCAGCCCGTGAGTTCTCGCTCTCAACATACCGCACGAGCAAATCGTGGTTTTCTGGATCCTCCTTGATGTCGGAAATGCGACAGCGGACGTAGTCGATGCCGTAGCGCTCCCGGGCCCGCTGGTAGTACTCCTCATAGCCTTTGCTGAAAGCGCGCATATCCATCTGGAAGACGGTGACCTTTGTGTTGGACTCGTGCTCGATGGCCAGGATAGCCTCTTTCGTGGCATACATACAGCAGACGGACGAACAGTAGTCGTGCTCCTGGTCACGGGACCCCACGCACTGGACAAAGGCGATGCGAGTGGGCGTCTTCCCATCGGAGGGTCGCTGCACGTGGCCGTGGGTGGGTCCGGAGGCATTGAGCAGCCGCTCGAACTGAGCTGAGGTGACAACGTTGGGATAGCGACCCCAACCGTACTCGGCCGACTGGCTAGCGTCGAAGGCCTCGAAACCAGGAGCCAGTAGAATGGCACCGACACTGAGGTCGTACACCTGCTCCACCATGTCGTGTAGGACAGCATCTGCCTCACACGTGTAGACACAGCTGAGACACTCAGAGCAAATGCCGCAGGCCAGGCAGCGGGCAGCTTCGGCCTGGGCGTGCTCATCAGTATAGCCCCTCGTCACCTCTCGGAAGGTGTCGATCCGCTCGTCAACCGGAATCTCGTCCATGGGCACTCGGGGCTCAACCTGCAGCTCGCCACTACTCACGCGCTCTAGGATCTCCCCTTGAGTCAGCTCCACGACGGGCAACTCGGGCGGAGGGGGAGGCTCCAACTGTTCACCACGGAGATAACGATGGATCGACTCGGCCACCTTATGGCCCTGAGCGATTGCTTCAATGACAAAGGCAGTCCCGGTGGTAGCGTCTCCTGCGGCGAAGACACCCTCGCGCGTGGCCGCCATCGTGTTCGGGTTCACCGCGATGGTAGACTGATCCGTGATACCCACGCCGGCACTTTCGGGGATGAAGGCCAGACCGGCCCGCTGTCCTACGGCGAAGACTACGTTGTCGCACGGGACGAAGTGCTCTGACTCCTGGATGGCCACAGGCCGAGGCCGACCGGACCTGTCGGGCATCCCCGGTTCCGTCTGGACGCACGTCATACCTCTTAGCCGGCCATCGCCATTTCCGACGATCTCCGTCGGACTAGTCTGGAAGTGAAACGTAACTCCCTCCTCGGCCGCGTGGCGGATCTCCTGCTCAGCGGCCGAGGCGTCCTGACGCCGCCGCCGATAGTAGACGTGGACCTCGGACCCCAACCGCACGGCCGTGCGGGCCACATCCATCGCCACATCGCCAGCGCCAACAACCGCAACCCGCTCTCCTAACTCGGGTGGCTGGCCGATTCGCACGTCCCGAAGGAACGCGGTGCTGACCAAAACTCCTTCCCGATCAGCTCCGGGAATGGGAGGACGCACGCCCTCGTGAGCGCCCACGGCAACAAGCACCGCATCGAACCCCTCGTCGAAGATCTCATCCAGGTCGTTCACCTGCCGATTCAGCCGCAGATCCACCCCAAGATCGACAA